>JBKHVY010000010.1:20799-25408 GCA_046569805.1 Bacteriovoracia bacterium
AAGAACTCGACGGAGACGCGACCCTGTCTCTGCGCTTCTTCAACATCTACCCGCAGCAGAAGAAACAGCTCGAGGACTTGGAGACCGTCTGGTTTCTAGGGACCCTGCAGGAATGGCGTGCCCAGCACCAAATAGTGAACCCAAAGATCCACGCCTTGATCGATGCGGATTGGGCGTCATCACTGGGAGACTGGCTCATCGAGTACCCGACAATCAATAAGGTGCCGGGCGCGTACACAGGAAAACTCATCGCTCAGCTTCCGGCGGAGTTCTGGCAGGGCCTCGCATCCGACTATGGGACTGATGAGCTCACAGAATTTTCCCTGAGCGACGCGCTCAAGACTGCACATGCTCGCCTCGCACCGAACTCCCTCTCACCAGAGCTCAAGACCAAGGCGGAAGAGCGCCTGGCCTACGAAGAATTTTTTATCGATCAATTAAAAATCACAACTCGCCGACGCTTCATCAAGAAGAAGGCCGGGCCTCACATCCCGGTCACTCCAGCGCTCCTCCAATCGCTGCTCGAGCAGTTACCATTTCAGCTTACCGAGGATCAGTTAAAATCCGTGAGCCAAATTCTCGCGGACATGCAGACAGGTCATCCAATGATGCGCATGCTTCAGGGTGACGTTGGTTGTGGAAAAACGGTCGTTGCGATGCTCGTTGCCCTGGTGGTAATTCAGCACGGGAAGCAGATCGCTTTCATGTGCCCGACCGAAGCTCTGGCCCAGCAGCATGCCAAGACTCTCCAAGATTTGTTCGGCCATCTCTCGCATGTGCGACCCGCGCTGATCCTAGGAAGCTTAAAGAAGAAGGCAAAAGACCTCGCGCTCGACGCCGTCGCAAGCGGTGCCGTGAACTTCGTTATTGGCACGCACTCGCTGTTTCAGGAAAGTGTGAAGTTCCGCGACCTGGGCCTCGCCGTTATCGACGAGCAACACAAGTTCGGCGTCGAACAACGCTTGATGCTCACGGCGAAGGGAGCGGGAACTCACTGCCTCATCATGTCGGCGACGCCGATTCCGAGAACACTTTCTCTCGCTCAGTACGGGGACCTGGACTTCACCACCATCAAGTCAATGCCCGCCGGGCGTAAGGGCATCAAGACTCGAATTGTCTTGAAAGAGAACTACGAGAAGTACCTTGGGTTTATTCGTCAGCGACTCCAGCTCGGAGACCAAGGGTACTTCGTGTTCCCGGCGATTGAAGAATCGGAAACGAACGAGCTTCAGAACGTGACCGAGTCCTTCAAGAAGTACCAGGACCTCTTTCCCGGTGTGCCACTGGCGATGCTCCACGGTAAAATGAAGGCCGAGGACAAGGAAGCCACCGTCGCTGCCTTTACCGCCGGAAAGATCCGTATCCTAATCTCCACCAGCGTGATCGAGGTCGGGATCAACGTACCGAACGCCAGCTTCATGTGCGTGTACCATCCCGAGCGCTTCGGCCTCAGCTCCCTCCACCAGCTCCGAGGCCGCGTTGGCCGCGGCGAGAAACCCGGCTTCTGTTTCCTCGTCACCGACGCAGCCATCTCCGAAGCTTCGGTCCAGCGCCTAGAGATTCTCGAGCAGACCACCGATGGCTTCGAGATCGCAGAGGCCGATCTCAAAAATCGCGGCGAGGGAGACCTGTTCGGAGTAGATCAGTCAGGTGTCGTAACCCGTAAGCGTATCGCCGACTTCCACAAGCACTCGCACGTACTTGAGAAAGTCTACCGCGACGTTCAACAACTGATTGCAGATCAACCCGGTAAAATCGATCCCCTACTCCTCAAGCTCGCCCGCGATCAGAAAATTTTAGATACAATCTGACTATGATTGAAGTCAACGTCATCGATGCAACCGACCCAGAGTATCTGGGAACCTGGAAGTTTCGGAAGAACCAGATCTACCTCGGCCACCCATCCGGAGACATCGCTCCACATGGATTGCTGTTTTCCTATGCCTTCATGATCGAAGTTCTACCCGATTTCATCCAGGTCCAACCGCACCCCGACCTCGAGTTCTGGCTTCTCAACGGAAAGCGCGCGACGAAACCTCGGAAGGTGAAGATCGGAGATCACCTCCAGGTCGGAGACCTCGCGCTCACGATCACGAGCGTCGCGCACCAAGAGCTCCCAACGAAAAAACAAATCCTCGATCGCCGACTGAAGGAACTCGTTAGCAGTCAGTCTCCCGTACTTGAGGTCATCCAGGCCCTCAATCCTAAAACTAAGTAGTGAGCATGCAGACGTACTCAAACTTCCTAAAAACCAGCGACGGCGAACAGATCTTCTACTCGACGAACTTCCCCGTCGACTTCAAGACCGAGCACACTGACGTTGTCCTCTTCAACTACGGTCTCGTTTGTAGCAACCTCCACTGGAAGTACCAACTCGATTGGTTTAGCGATCGCGGTTACAAGATCCTTTTCCATGACTACCGCGGCCACTTCCAGAGCAGCGGACGCGACCACCTTTCGGCGATTACCTTCGAACGCATCGCCACCGACATCCACGAGCTTCTAGCGCATCTCAAGATACGCACTGTCGCCGCCATCGGCCACAGCATGGGAGTCAACGTCACCCTAGAGTACGCCCACCGATACCCAGAAACCGTAAAATCTATGATCCTCCTCTCGGGAACGATCTTTCCCGTGAAGGGCGTAATGTTTGATACGAATTTCATGGAATTCATCATCCCGGCCGCCGAAGAGATCAAAAAACGCTACGCCGAGATATTCCACTTCATTTGGAACACGCAGGCGATGAATCCCCTCACGGTGGAACTGATTCACTCGCAGGGGTTTAACAAGAAGCAAGTGAGCCGCGACTTCATCGAAGTCTACATGAATCGCCTCGCACAGCTGGGCCCGGATCTCTTCATGCAGCTCTTCAGTGAGATGCAAAAGCACGACATCATCGGTCAGCTCGACGACCTCAAGATTCCCGCGCTCGTCATGGGTGGCGACAAGGATCGCGTGATCCCGTTCCACCTCCAGCACTTGATCAAGCAGCGCCTCGCCGGGTCAGAGCTCTACCTCGTCAAAGACGGCTCACACGTCCCGCAGGTCGACTTCCCAGAGCTCGTCAACGAGCGCATGAAGCTGTTCCTTGCGAAACATGGGCTCACAGGTTCTTAAGCTCGATGAGTGATTTGAAGATCCGGCGCATCGCCGACTTCACCTGAGACTTCTTGTACTCCTGGTGGCTGGCCTCGCCCTGTGTGTTCTGCAGGTGGCTCGCTTCATCGGTGATCTGCACTTCGAAGGGATAGAAGAAGCGCACGTCGCGCGAAATAGGAGACGTATCGAGCGCCAGGAGTTGCTTGGCAAGCGGCTGCTCTTTATCCTGGAGAGCACTTTTCCGGAGTTCGTTGAACTGCGCCATAAATGGGTTGCGGTACTTGATGAGCTGTCGACCCGTAAAGTGAATCGCTCGATACTCCTGAGAGGTATGCTGGTTTCGCTCAGATCCTTGGTCTCCCGGCACACACGAGTCCACAAGCGCAGTCAGCTCTTGAAGATAGCGATCCTCGCTCCAGCCCTCACGCAGCGTGCGCTTGAGGAGCGTGTTGGTCCGACGCTTGAACAGCGCGAGGTCGACCAAGGTGTTCTGCGAGCGACTCGGCTTGATGTTGTTGATCATCACGACGTAGTTCGACACAAGGAACTTCAGCACGCGGAGCGAATCGAGCTTCGACTTCGTGACGAAGCGAACACCAATTCTGTCGAAAAGTTCCTCGGCGACGTTTTCCTGCTTGTGCAAGAGCTTGATGATGATCGAGTCGCGCGTTTTCTTAGCCTTCGTCTGGAAGTCGACGAGCGGCACCGAGAAGCCCGAATCATTCTTGATGAACAAATAGTTGTTCTCGTCGCGGACGATGAACTTATAGAAGCGATCGAAGATCTGCTGTTGCACGACGCTGAAGTAGCGATAGCGAAGATCCTTATCGGCGTGCAGGATTGTGTGCATGACCTTGAGCACGACCCCGGCCCAAAGCGCTTCTTCGAGGTTGGGCTTTCCCCCAGTACTCGACTTCCCTGTCGCTAGCTGGAACAAGCTCGAAATATCGGTCAGCGTATACAGGAAGCTCGGGACGGAAAGCTCAAGGCCCTCTGAATTACCTTCTCTAAGGAAATAACGCTTAATGAACTGGAGAGCTTCCTGGTAAATCCCGAAGAGTTCTGCGTTCTCGACTGGGTTCTTGAGGTCAAAGCCGTAGCCCATCAAAAAGTCGTAGACTTGTTCTGGTCCGTACATTTCGGTGAGATAGCTTTTTGCGTCGAGGGACGACTTACCGCTACACACCAGGTCTAAGGTTTCCCAGTTAAAAAGGTGTTGCGAGAGAAAGTCGGGGCGAACGGTCACTATTGCAGTCCTCTGTTTTCACGCTAGAATCGTGGAAAAAGTAGCGCATATAATATGAAAGAGCAAAACAACAACTTCGTGCACAAACTAATGCTCATGTATCTGACGTGGTTTGGCGCAGGACGCGCGAAAAAAGCACCAGGCACATTCGGAACTCTCGCGGCACTTCCTTTTATTTACGCTTGGAGCAAACTCAACACACAGTTGTGGGTGGATCTCTCAGTCATCAGCGCACTCACTTTTCTCGCCTGTATCATCGCG
>JBKHVY010000011.1:0-25069 GCA_046569805.1 Bacteriovoracia bacterium
GACACTTTTTTTCTTGTACACACATAAAATCCCATCCCGTTTGGCGTGCTCTTTGCATCCACCTTTTTAAACTTCTATCAGCCTAAAGGTGGACTTATGCACAGATTACCGAAGACTCCGTGGGGCCTCGTCGTTCGAAGCCTTTCCCTGGCCATTGCCTCGTCGCTGCTCCAAGCGCCCGAAGCCCAGGCGAGCATTTACCGCAAACTCTTTCTCGCCAGCAGCAAGACTCCGCAGCAGCGAGTGCGGATCTTTACTCAGAGTTATAGATTTTCTCCCAAGGCGATCAGCGACGTGAACGTCGGCGTTGACGGCGTGTGGACGCAGTTCGTGGAGCTCTCGACAAAAACAGGCCAGATCAAGTTCAACCTGAATGATCGCAACAAGCGCCTCGAGTTCAGCTCCTTCGAATCTTCACCGATCCTAAACGTCACGGCCTATCGCGAAGTTGAAGTCACGCGCATCGTTGAAGGTCGTAGCTGGGCACCGGAGTTCGGCGCCGCAGTGATTCCCGATGCGAACTCTCGTACCGGCTGGGTTAACGCCATCTACCAGGCACCGCGCGACGGGCGGATCGTCTACAACCGCGTCACCGAGCGCCAGCTCCAGCAGCACCAGACCCAGGGCTTTTTCCTGATTGAGCCGCATAATCCCTATGCACGGGGTGGGAACTCTGGACTCGAGGCGGAGCGCACGCTGGACATCTCCCTCGCTCACAAGGTCGAGCGCGAGGTGGTCGTACCGGGATCCACTGAGTGGGTGGCGCCGGGCCGACTGCAGTCTGATTTCGTGACGAGACCGGTGAACGAACGCCTCGCCCGCACGCGCCTTCACGCCGCCTCCGGTCGTTTCGTGTTCTCGGAAGTTCAACAAGTCAGCGGTGACCGAGCGATGCTGCTCGTCGTGCGCGACACGAATAAGGAAAAACTGATCGGTGAGGTCCACGAGGTGAGCTTTGGCCGCGATAGCATCTCCGTGAATCAGAGACCGGTGAAGAACTCCCGCGTCTACATCGACCGAGATGTCTTCGGGCTCGACCTTCCTCAGGTCCGGGACTCGAGCACCGCCCGGGGCCGAGGCCTGATCGAAGAATAGTTGTCTCGGTGGGAGGTCGAACACATGAAGGTTTCACTACTACTTTTCATAACCTCCCTGTTCTCGAGCAGTGCGCTTGCCTTTGGTCTCTTCAATAACCTCGCGAACAACGTCGCGAGCGGAGGCCACTTGTGTGGTCGGGTTTCGAGCGAGCACGTGGAAGCGTTCTCCCGGCGCCTGGAGACCCCTGGGACCATCATCGCCGGCCGTCCACTGCGGCAGTTCGAGACGATCTTATTCCAGAATTCCCTCGAGCTCTTTCGTGCGAAGTCCGCCTGCATGGGGGACTACGCCGAGGCCGTGGTCGCCGCGGAGGGGGCCATTTCAGAACTCCGCCAGACCATGGCCCTGGTCTGGCTCAACAAGAAGAAGGCTTCGTTGATCTTAAAAGAGTGCGACGTGATCATGCACGAGATCGCTCTCCTGACCACCCAACGAGTTGGGTCTGTGAGTGGGTACGATCCCCAGGTCTACGGTGCAGAGAACCTCGCGCGTCGCAATCCGCGGGTAAAGAAAGAGTACTTCCCGGTCTGTATGAATAACCGCAGCGTTTCAGCTCTGCGATCACTGGTGCTGATGGCAGACCGAAGTCTTCCGGTTTTTTCTAGCCGTGAGCTCCTGCAACTAATGGAGCGCCATCGGAGCACTTTAATCTTGAAGCGGACTCAGCGACCGCTGCGTGATGAGGAAATCCTCACCATCGACCTCGAAGGGAGTGGGGCGCTCATCCGGTTTGATCACCAGAAAAAACATCGCCTCGAAGCGGAGATCCGTGCCTACCTGGAAGCGAAGGTGTCGCAGCGAAGAGACTTCGTCGCAAAGATCAAAACCCCGAATTTTAACCGCAGCCTCATGCAGGAACTCTACGACGACGGCTCGGTCGACGAGGCCCTCTTGCGCGCCGGCGTCGGGTCGACGGTCCTCGCTCGCGATCCGGACCTCAACCGCATGGTCTCTTGCATGCGTGCCGACTACGACACTTCGCTGGTCGGCTCTTCCCTAGACTTCATTGCGATGTTTGCGCTGACTCGCTCCGGGCTCTCCCGGGTCGGGAAACTCAAAAACGCTCCGGCACTCCTCACGGATGCTCTCGCAGCCTCGGTGGCCGGTGCCCCGGCCTTGCTGCGTGCGTGTCTTTCGAAAAATAAGATACGCGATCATTTCTCGGGTCTAAGCCGGAACCACACGCTAGCGCTCCACAAGTCACACCTGCCGCGAGGCCTTGATGTGGACCTCTACGCGCTCGAAGCGGTCACGCTCTCCGAGGTCCCGGCCTGTGCACAGATGCAGTACGACCACATCTTCCTGGACCAGTCCCGGGCGACCAGCTGCGTGGCCGAAGCCGTCTACAGCGTGCTCCCGGCGGGCCTGGGCCTCTCGTTTGCTCTGGGGCAAGTCATTCTCGAGGATTAGCCTCCACTGACTTCGCTGCTCCGGCATAATCATCTGCCTTACTCAAGTTTCCCCGACTGCCAACCGATATGGGCAGTAGACATTTGTGAAAGGGGACTCGCATGTTAACTAGCCTCGCTGAGTTTAAGTACTATCAGTCGTTTCGCGTACCGGTGGAAACCCGCGACGACGTGCTCTTCATGGTCGAACAGGAAGACGAGTACGGGAAATTCCGGCCCATCACAAAGGTGAAGCTCATGGACGTCAGTATGACGGGCCTCGGGTTCGTCACAGAAGCGCGCATCGCCGTCGGTGAGTCCGTGCGCTGTTCGGTGCAGTTCAAGCGCTTCCGTCACGAGTTCGAGGCGACCATCGTGCGCGCTTCGAACGCCAAGGGCATGAACGCCGACGAAGGGATCATGAACTACGGCGCGGAGCTCGACAAAGACGACTTCCCACAGATGAAGCGCTTCATCGAACTCTACATCAATAGTCTTCCACCGGAGCGCCTCAAGGACTCCCTGGTGCAGCTCGCGCTCACGGAACGCTTCTCCTCTGCGGAAGAGGGCTTTGAGATGTTCTCGCTATTGCTGTCGCTGTTTAAGGACATCACGCAGTTCGGGAACAAGGAGAAGTTCATCGAGAGCATGCTCCAGGAGATCACGCGCATCCTGAATGCCCAGCGCGCGACGATCTTCTTGATCAATCCGGACACCAACGAGCTCGAGGCCGCGGCGGCCCTGGGCGTCGACAAGGAACTTTTGAAGTTCGACTACCGTAAAGGTATTGCTGGCAGTGTGTTCACCACCGGCGTCTCGCTTAACATCGACTGCAAGACCGACAAGGTGCGCTTCTCCGAAGAGATCGACCGCGTGACCGGTTTCCAGACGAAGAGCATCATCTGCGCGCCCATCCATAACCGTGAAGACAAGATCATCGGCGTCATCGAGATCCTCAACAAGCGCAACGAAGACCGTTTCACCGCTGAGGACGAGAAGACCATGAAGGTCCTGGGGCTCATCTGCTCTTCGGTCTTTCACAACTACAATCCGATCTCCGAGAAGTCCCTTATTCGCCGCTTCTCGACGCCCTACGACCGGGAGCACGCCTGGATTGGCCGTTCGCAGTCGACCGGAGACGTGCGCCGCTCGATCGTGAAGCTCAAAGACATCGACAGTCCGCTGCTCATCACTGGTGAGCCCGGTACCGGCAAGAAACTGCTAGGCCAGATCATGCACGTCGAAGGCAAGCGCGGTCTGAGTCCATTCCACCAGGTGATCTGCCAGGGGGTCGACGCGAGTGTGCTGGAAACAGAAGTCTTCGAGAAGCTCGAAGCCTGCGTTGGCGGGAGCGTCGTGTTCGCAGAGATTGGCTACATGCCGCTCCTGTTGCAACAGAAGCTCCTCATGGCGCTCAAGGCGCGCCGGGTGGAAGGAAGCCAAATCACCCTCGACGTGCGTGTGATCGCGACGACGTCGCTTGACTTAAAGCAGCTGGTGCAGGAAGGGAAGTTCAACCCGGACCTGGCGCACTTCCTCGGTGCCTCTGAGATCCACGTCGAGCCGCTCCGAAAGCGCAAGCAAGACGTCGAAGACCTCATCTCCTACTTCCTCCGAAAAGAGTGCCGCAAGCAGGGCCTTCTGCTGAAAGAGCTTTCACCGGAGCTGAAAGAGATGTTCGCCCAGTACAACTGGCCCGGGAACGTCTCGGAGATGGAGCACGCCATCGAGAAGGCCGTGCTCTACAACCCGAAGACCCACATCATCACGGAGATCGGCACGAAGGCCACGCCGATCCTCGATTCATCGAAGCACGGCGGCTGTCAATTGGATCACATTCCTCACGCCGACGACCCCTCTATTTCGCTCAAAGACCGAGTGGCACTCGTCGAGCGCGAAATGATCCTCGCCGAGATCAAGCGTCACAAGGGGAACAAGTCTAAGGCCGCGACGGCGATGGGGATCTCGCGCGAAGCGCTCCGTAAGAAGCTCCTCATGTCCGACGAGGTCATCGCCGAACTCAAGCAGCCAAAGGCGGCGGTTTCCACGACCGCTGCAGCCGTCGAGGACGTGGACGCCGACGAACAGGAAGCAGCATAGCCTTCATCTTTTTTCGATGATCGTCCGATAAGTCAGCATCACCTTTTGGAGATGCTGACTTGCAGGAAATCGTACCCTTCCTAAAAAACTTGCGTGCGCTCGACCTCGTCGACATCCTGGCGGTGAGCTTCATCGTGTACCGGATGCTCTTGATCGTGCAGGGGACGCGCGCCGTGCAGATGCTCCTGGGCCTCGGCGCCCTGGCCGCGGTGTGGTGGGGCGCGAACACCTACGAGCTGCACGCGCTGAGCTGGCTCTTGCAGCTTTTCTTCGACTACCTCTTCATCCTTGTGATTGTTCTTTTTCAAGATCAGATCAAGAGTGCTCTTGCGCTCTTCGGTGGAACCAAAATCATTGGAAAAAGCGGCTCCACGAAGCTCGACGAACACATCGAAGAAGTGGTCGCGGCCTGCATGGCCCTCTCACGCGAGAAAACGGGCGCGCTCATTGTCTTCGAGAAAAACCACGGACTGCTCAACTACTCACTCACCGGCACGCGCCTCGATGCGCGCATCCACTCCGACGTGCTCTTTGCTCTGTTTCAAAACGCTTCACCTTTGCACGACGGTGCCGTGATCATCTACCAGGGCACGATCCAGTCGGCCGGGTGCTTCCTGCCGCTCTCGAAGTCCGGGGAGATCGACCGCCACTTCGGGACGCGCCACCGCGCGGCCCTCGGGGTGAGCGAAGTCTCGGACGCCGTGGTAGTGGTGGTGAGCGAAGAGACGGGCAAGGTGCAGATCTGCCACGAGGGTGTGTTCGAGGAAGCGGTCGACAAGAACGCTCTTCGCCGAGGCCTGCGCCGGCGCTTGATGCATTCGGACCGCAACGCTGCGAGCAGCGCTGCGCTCGAGGTGGGCGCATGAAGATGAAGTTCAAGGCGCGCAAACACTCTCTGAAGGCCGTGGCCCTGTTTACGGGAACCATCTTGTGGTTCTACGTCTTGAACGCTTCCCGGATTCGCCTCGAGAAAATCGTGACGATTCAATACGTCTTGCCCGACAACGTCGTCTTTGCCACCAAGCCGCCTCAGGAAGCGACGGTCATGCTCGAGGGCCCTCGTGCGTTCATGCGTTCGATGATGGAGCGCGAGGAGAAGGTCTTGATCGATCTCTCGCGATCCTCGTTCCGCGATAACCTTAAGCCTAAGATCAACGTCAAAGACGAAGACCTGAACCTCCCGTTCGGCGTGCTCGTCGAGAAGCTCACTCCGCGCATCCTTCCCCTAAAGCTTGAGCGAAAGGCTTCGAAGATTGTTCCCGTCCGCTACGGCCTCGCCGGCGAGCTGCCGGAGGACCTCCAGCTGCAGAACCCGCGGCTTAAGCCCACGGAAGTGGAAGTGGTGGGACCACGAAGCTTGATCGCAGGGCTCAAGGAAGTCACCACCAGGCCCGTGGATGTGGAAAGCCTGTATGGCCAGGACGCGGTGACTCTGGAGTGGAACCTGTCAGACGATCGATTGGTGATCTCCCGGCCCGCGAGTGCGCAGTTGAGCTACGAGCTCAAGGCCCGCAAGTCCAACCTGGTTCTGGAGCGGATTCCCATCCGCATCCTCGGTGAGGGGGCGATGGTGCGTGAGCAGACGGTGACACTTATTTTGTGGGCGCCGAAGGACATGGCCCGCCGAGTAGAAAAGTCAGACCTCCACGTCCAGGTGTGGGCGGATATCCCCGATGGGGCGCGCGGGAAAACCGAAGTGGAGCTTCGCGCTGTACTCCCGCCGAGGCTGCATTTGTTGGACATGCGCCCCAAGAGAATCCTTGTGGAGCCAAGCTCCTCGCGGTAACCTTAAAAACACCTGTTTGAGAGGAAAAACCATGAGTTCAAAACGACATTTGTTCGGCACGGACGGTATTCGTGGGAAGGCCAATGTGCACCCGATGACCGGCGAAGTCGCCATGGCCCTGGGCCGCGCAGTGACCCACTACTTCCAACAGCAGCACTCGAACCGAAAACCGCTGATCATCATCGGCAAAGACACGCGCCTGTCATGCTACATGCTCGAGCAGGCATTCTCAGCTGGAGTTTGTTCGCAAGGAGGCCGCGCCATTTTCACCGGGCCTCTCCCGACGCCAGGTGTGGCCTTCGTCACACAGAGCATGCGAGCGGATGCCGGTGTGATGATTTCGGCTTCGCACAATCCTTTCGAGGACAATGGCATCAAAATTTTCGATCGCTCAGGCCACAAGCTGCCTGATGACGTGGAAATGGAACTCGAACGCATGATCCTGAACCCCAGTCTCATTCCGACCAAAGTCGGCACGGAGCTCGGGAATGCGCGTCGCCTGGATGAGGTCATCGGCCGCTACATCGTGCACGCGAAGTCAGCTTTCAATCCGCACTATTCCCTCGAGGGTCTTCGCATCGTCGTCGACGGCGCGAACGGTGCGGGCTACAAGCTTGCCCCCCAGGTCTTCGAAGAACTCGGAGCGGAGGTCATTTCGCTCGGAAAAGATCCCAACGGCATGAACATCAACCAAAACTGCGGGGCGCTGCACCCGCAGAACTGCGCCGATCACGTGGTCAAGTACCGCGCGGATCTTGGCGTGTGCGTCGACGGTGACGCCGACCGCGTCGTGCTTATCGACCGCGATGGCTCGGTCATCGATGGTGATAAACTGATCGGGCTCACGGCGCGCTTTCTCAAAGATACGGGCCAGCTGCATGGGCAGCACGAGATCGTCGGTACGGTGATGTCGAACTTTGGCCTTGAGGTCTACCTCAACCGCCACGGGATGACGCTCCATCGGACCCAGGTCGGAGACCGGTATATTGTCGAGCGCATGCGCCAGAGCGGAGCGCTGTTTGGTGGCGAACCCTCAGGACACCTCGTGTTTAAGAGCCACTCGACAACGGGCGACGGCATTCTGGCCGCGCTCAAAGTCATTGAGTGCATGAAGCACTACAACAAGGGTCTGAAGGAACTCGCCAATGAAGTGGAGCTTTATCCACAGACCTTGCTGAACACCACTATCAATAAGAAAATTCCATTTGAAGACGTTCCCGCCATCGCCGCAGCGGTGAGCAATGCGGAGAAGGAGCTCAAAGGCTCGGGTCGTCTATTGCTGCGTTTTTCGGGCACCGAAAATTTGGCCCGAGTCATGGTGGAAGGCCGTGACGAGGCGCTGGTTAAACGCCTCTGCCGCGAGCTCACGGATCTCGTCGCGAAGCAATTGGGGTGAGCGTGATTCCTCGACTCGGCGTCAATATTGATCATGTGGCGACGATCCGCCAGCAGCGCGGTGAGAGCTATCCAAGTGTCTCGCGAGCGGCTGACATGGCCCTTGCCGCCGGTGCGGATCAACTGACGATTCATTTAAGGGAAGACCGTCGGCATATCCAGGACGCGGACCTTGCTCCGGTGCATGACTTGTGTCGTCACTACGGAAAACCGCTCAACCTCGAGATCGGCTGTGATCCCGACATCGTCGAGATCGCCTGTCGTGAGAAGCCAGAGTGGGTGTGCTTGGTTCCCGAGAAGCGCGAGGAGCGAACCACGGAAGGGGGGCTGGCGCTCCTGGACGGGGCCACGCTGAGTCGTGTGATCTTTGCAGTTAATAAGCTCGCCCAGAAGTCTCCCGACACGCGCGTATCGCTGTTCGTGGAAGCCGATGAGCGCATCCTTCAGGCGTGCTTAAAACTCCCGGTTCACGCGGTGGAGATCCACACCGGTGAGTATGCCCGGGACTTCATCGAAGGCCGCGATCTCTCAACGCATCTGCGCCAGTATCAAACCGGGCACGCGCTCATTAAAAGTGCGGGCCGCGGCTGGCATGCCGGTCACGGCCTCACGAATAAATCAGTCATCCCCCTGCTGCAGCAGGGGCTCTTCGAAGAATACAACATTGGCCACTGGATCATTTCGGAAGCCCTTTTCCTTGGGCTCGGGACCGTGGTGCGGGACCTCGGCGCCCTGATAAAAAAAGGTTAGTCTATGCGGATCGTTACCCAGAAAGAAATGAAAGAGATCGAGACCCTGGCCAGCGAGAAGCACTTCTTTACGGAGCACCTGATCGTCGAGAACGTCGGTCTCCTCGGGGCGAAGCTCATCGACGAGCGCATCAAGGGCTTCGACGCTGACGTGGACGTGGTGCTCTTGATCGGGAAGGGCAACAACGGTGCGGACGGCTTCTCCATCGCGCGCCACCTCGTGCGCGCGGACCGCAGCGTGCGCGCGTTCCTGCTCTTCGACGAAAAAGAATCGTCTTCGGAAAACCAGACGCAGCTCAAGATGGCCCGTGCCTACGGCGTGAAAGTGAACCGCATTAAAGATCTGTCAGAGCTCGAGAGCTACTTCGCTCAGAACCCGCTCCCGAAGATCGTGATCGACGCGATCTTTGGGACTGGCGTGCGCTTGCCGCTGTCGCACTTCATCTACGACGTTATTAATTTCGTGAACGAGAACTCTAACTACACCGTCTCCCTCGACATCCCGACGGGTGTTTCCGGTGACACGGGTCTCTCGCAAGGCAACGCCATCAAGGCCGATCTGACGCTCGCCATTGGCTTTCCGAAGGTAGGCCACTACGTCGCCGATGGAGCGCGCCTCTCGGGTGAGCTCTCCGTCCTCGAAGTCGGGTTTCCGCCGCAGCTCGTCCAGGAGAAGGCCGACAAGTTCCTCCTGACGCGCGACAATCTTCCGTACCAAACAGACTCGCGCTCGAAGTTTGCCGATAAAAAAATCTTTGGCCACACGCTCGTCGTCGGTGGATCTCATGGCCTCACGGGCGCCCCAGCGATGGCCGGCATGGCGGCGCTCAAGGCGGGCTCAGGGCTCGTCACCGTCGCCACCTGGGAACCGCAGCACGGGGAGCTCGTCTCGCGGCTGATCCCGGAAGTGATGACGGGATTTGTTCCGAACGACCAGACCAAGTGGCCCAAGGTCCTTAAGGGGCTGGATAAGTACAGCTCGCTTGTCATTGGCCCGGGCCTTGGCCGCTCGGCACGTGCGCGCCGACTGGTGCTGGAGATCATGAATAATTTCTCAGGCCCCTTGGTGCTGGACGCGGATGCGATCAACGCTCTCAATCTGCGTGAAGACGCGCAGGCCTTCACCATGCGCCATGCTCCGACCATTCTCACGCCGCACTTTGGAGAGTTCGCCCGCTTCTGTGGGCTTGATCAAAAGCAAGTCGAAGCGGCACCCGTGGAGAATCTGCGCCAGGCGGTGGAGCTGATCAATTGTACTATTCTTCTGAAGGGGCCCTGCACTTACTTGGGCCTCGCCTCAGGCCGGACTTTTTTCAACTTTTCTCCGAACGACGGCATGGCGACGGGTGGAGTTGGTGATGTCCTCGCCGGGATCCTCGGCGGACTTTTGGCCCAGGAGTCGGGCCTTCGTCGGGAACAGGACGCACTGCTGGCGCGCTACGAGCACGCCAATCAGGCAGCACTCCTGAGCGTCTACATCCACACCCTGGCGGGCCAGTTTGCCGCGGAGAAATTCGGCGTACGGACAATGTCGGCCATGAGTCTGATTGAAACCCTGCCGGAGGTGTTCAATCGCCTCGACGGTGAAGCATGAGTAAGAAACTGATTCGCGAGTGGAAGAAAGTTTATTCCGCTGATCTGCCCTACATCGTTTACGAACTCAAGGAGCTGACGAAGACGCCGGCGTTGGTGGTTCTCGACGGACCGCTGGGAGTGGGGAAGACGACTTTTTGTCAGCACTTTATCGGTGCCGAAGAAGTCTTAAGTCCGAGCTACTCGATCCTCAGTGAGAGCGGACAGGTGCTCCACGGAGACTTCTATCGCATAGAAGAGAGTGAAGAAATCGTGGCCCTTGAGCTACCGATTTACCTCGAAGATAAACAGTATTTCTTGGCCGAGTGGGGCGGAAAGTTTTCCCGACGAATTCTGCGGGAAATTCCAGAAACATGGTCGACTTACGTCCTCGAGATTAGCTTCGGAAAACCGGCCCTCGAAGGGGAAGCACCGTCGCGAAATTTTGTCCTCTCGACTCTTATCGACGACTAAATTCTCTTCGAAGCAACATGGTCGGAATTATTTGCCGTAGGGGCAATCTGTCACCGCATGCGGCCGATTCAGCGCAAATGCATTGATATCTTTCACCTTTTTCCCAGAGCTTTTCTTTGGATAAGATTAAACGATCGGGGCAGAAAATATATTTGACGGCGGAAAGCCCCGGGGGTCATACTATTCTACGAGACACTTTTAGTCTGACTTTGGATGGTCAGGTTAGGGGTCTTCCGGGGGTCAAGGAAAGACAACACAAACCCGGTTTCACATTCACCAACCACTTCTTTATGGAGGAAGACATGAGACTTACATCAAAAGGCCGTTACGCAGTTCGTGCTATGTTGGACCTAACGTTCAACAGCAGCGGTAACCCCGTTCGTTTGCAGGAGATCTCGACGCGCCAGTCGATTTCACTCCACTATCTCGAGCAGCTTTTCCGTAAGCTCCGCACAGGTAAAGTGGTAAAGTCTGTTCGCGGCCCAGGCGGCGGTTACGTTCTCGCTCGCTCAATGGACGAAATCTCTGTGAAAGATGTGCTCGATTGTGTTGGCGAAAACATCAACCCAGCACGCGACATCGTCGGAATCCCTTCTTCAGGTATCGAAATCATGAAGGACGAAAGCGGCAACGACATCAACGGTATCGTGGACACGTCTGAGTTCCACCTCACCAAGGGTTACTTCGAAAACCTTGGCAACATCATGCAGGAATACCTTGCGACGACAACTTTGGGCGACCTCGCTCGTAAGTCTCGCGAAGCGAACGCTGCCGCGGCCAACAATACCAACACCGCCACGAATGCTTTCGGATCTGCCATCCGTAACAACGTCGGGGAAGTGAATCAGTAATTGGACCGGATCTACCTCGATCACAACGCAACAACACCCTTGGCGCCAGCGGTAAAACGCTGGCTCACCAAGGGTGATTTTTTTTGGGCGAATCCTGCCTCTCAGCACACTGCGGGAAAAAAATCTGCCCACGTCCTCGATCTCTGTCGCCGCAATCTTTATCAGCGCTTCCGTCTGAGTTCGAGCACGCACGCACTCGTGTATCACTCGGGTGCCACGGAGTCCGTAAATACGGTAGTCCTGGGGTGGCTGCAGACTCCTGCGAGACAGAAGCTTTTCGTTTACTCACCCATCGATCACTCCTGCGTTCTCGTGCAAGCGGCACGGCTCAAGGCCCGTGGTATCGAAACCCTGGAGCTCAAAGTTACGTCGGCCGGTGACCTTGATATGGCGGCGTCCCTGGAAGAGCTCCGCGCATACACCCACTACGATATCCTCATCAACTTCACCTGGGTTCATAACGAAACAGGCGTCGTTTGGAGTTTAAGTTTAGCGGATGAGCTCAAGGTCCAAACCGGTGCTCTCATTCACGTCGACGCAGCTCAGGCGATCGGTAAGGTGGCGAGCTGCTGGGAGCTCTCAATGGAGCTCGACTACTATTCGTTCTCCTCCCATAAATGTGGGGCACTCAAGTCCCACGGATGGAGTTTCATCAAAAATAGCTGGCCCGGTGAGGCGCTAATTCTTGGGGGGGGGCAACAGAAGGGGCTGCGCTCAGGAACCGAAAACGTCATGGCCGCGGAGGCACTGGATCTTGCCCTTGCCGACCTTCAACAGAATTGGCGACCCATCGATCAGGCGCAATTAATCCGTGAACTCCGGGTCTTTTTCGACGAAAGGCTCGCAGGCATCGGAGAGCGCGTCGGCGCCCGCGCCCAAGAGCTCAACCTCAACACGATTTTATTCGTTCTGCACCGGTTGCCGGCCGACATGTCTCTTCCCTTGTTTGATCTTGCTGGTCTAGAACTCAGCTCGGGGGCAGCGTGTAGCTCCGGGGCGGCGAAGGCGAGTCACGTGCTGGAGGGCCTGGGCCTTACGCGCTTTGCACGGCATGGACTTAGACTTTCTCTCGGTTTCGACCACACCGCTGAGCAACAGCAAAAGCTTCTCTCCCATATTTCCCCGATCCTTGATAAACTTAAGTAGTACCTAAGCAAGAGATGGCGTGATTGAAAATATTCTTCTTCGTGGGTGAAGTCTCCGATGTCACCCAGGAAATTCGACAATTTCTTGAATCCAAAGGAGTGATCTGCATCGACGCAGAAAACCCTCTTGAGATCGTTCAGACAGGTCTGCAGCAGAAGTTTGCGGTCACATTCTTTTCTGATCCCCAGCACGCTTACTTTTTCCTCAAGGCCTATCAGTTTCCCGAGATGCACCTTTTGCACGTGCTGTACCTTCCGACGGGAACACGTCTCGATCCGGACCTCGTCGAGCGCTTCAAGCAGTTTAAGGTTCACGTGTTTACGCCCGAGGCGAAGGTGGAACTCATCCAGCTGCTCAATGGATTCATAAAAAATAATCAGTCGAACACCGAGTTCGCTCGCAAGATGCAGACTCTGGTGGACGAGCTCATAAAAAGGCGCGGATGAGTCTACTCCCGAGTAGTATTGCTTCTTTGCACTTCCTCGTCGTCGACGATTTTCAAAGTATGCGTGTGGTGTTGTCGGCACAACTTAAGCTCCTGGGAGTAAGCCGCGTGTCGTTTGCGACTTCAGGCAACGATGCCTTCAAGCTCATTAAAGAGGCCCAGATCACTGCACACCCGGTGCAGTTTGTGATCACGGACCTTATGATGAAAAACGGTTCAGGCATCGATCTCACACGTATGATCCGTGCCGACGCCGTGTTGGCGAAGCTGCCCATTCTTATGATTTCGTCGATGAACGACATGGATCAGGTCCTCGAGGCGGTTAAGACCGGGGTGAGCGACTATATCGTGAAGCCGTGGCAGGAAGCGGACCTCCTAAAGAAGATCGTCGGCTGCATCCCGAAAGCTCCCGTAAAATAGACCGACCATTTTTGGCGTCAGTGGTGCTCAACTCATTAAACTCGACCTAACAATCTTCAATTCAACCCAAGCACTATTAAGGGCTTAGGGGTTTTTTCTTTCGAGGTCGGAAACAAGCTTATAATTTCAATCCATATGAGCATGCTCGAAAGAATAAAAAAACGTCAGTGGGACGGCCTCAAGGACTTTGTCGAATCCATCGAGGTCACCGGGGCCACGCAGCGCCAGCAGATCATGATGAACGGCATCCTCGAGGATCCCATCTTCATGCGCTGGGTGACTCGCAACGTTCGATCCTTCGACGACTTCCTGAACCTCTCGAGCGACGAGGTAGATAAGGTCGTGCGCGCCAGCGATGCCATGCTCACGGTGATCGCCAAGGCGCTTCCGGTGGCCGACGAGGAGGAGCTGCAGAAGTTCGCCCCTTGCTTCCCGCGCGTCTTCGGCAAGCTTCGGGATGAAATCTCCTACCTCAAAGACGTTCCCCTGCCAGAGCGCGAGTCGGCGCAATTTTTCGTACTTAAAACCGTGCGCAAGCTTCAGCGCGAAGAGGCCATCAGCGGATTCCAGTGGCAGCTTCCTCCGCAGGAGGTTTTTCACGAGAAATCTTCCGTTAAGGAGGGCACCCTCACGATCACCTTCGAAGACGGAACGGTCGCCCTCGAGGGCGAGGTCCTGCGCGGTAAACGCATCGGAATCTGGCGTCACTACTACGACAACGGGCGACTGCTCGCTGAGGGGAATTATCAAGAGGGCGTGAAGACGGGCCCGTGGCGCTTCTACTTCGGAAACGGAGAGTTGCGCTCCGAGGGAAAGTACCTGAACGATCTTCGGCACGGAGCTTGGAAAGAGTACGACCGAAATGGTGGCGTTCGTACGAGCGAATGGAGTGAAGGAAAAAAGCTCTAGTAGTCGTCGTCGCCGAGAGACAGATCCTTTGCAATCTTCACGCCCGCGGCCATGCGATCATCCTCGACCGTGATGAAAGGGAATTCGAGTTTATCCGTACCGGCGTAACTCTTATCGAAGGCGATGGTCACGGTTCGCGGACAGAATTCGATGAGCGAACTCAAGTAGTAGTCTTCACCGAAGAGCTGGATTGCGGCTTCGTTTTGTGTGTTCTCCGGGTCAACGTGGCGGAAGTCCCCTTCGTCGATGAGGGGATTGTTCGAGGTGTTCTTGACCACGATGGCGCCCTGGATCCGCTCTTTAGGGAGGTCTTTGGTTGTGCCCCAGGTGCTGAGATTGAAGTAGTCCAGGTGGAAGACAGCGTTGCCGTAGTTGAGCCGACGGGGAGTCAGGAGTTTCTGCATAAATTTGCGGGTGCTCTCGTCCTTGGCCTTGCGCGCGAGCTTATCGGCGAGGAACGGGTCTTCGATCCGCAGAATGTAGTGGCTCGGCTGCTTCGTGGACCGGAACAGAATGTACTGAAAGGCGATACTAAAAAGCGTGAACAGCTTCTGCTGTGAGAGATGGATATGGGGGTGGGGGTGTTCCACCAACATTTTCACGCCCTGGTAGAGCTGATCTTTCTCGAGATCTTTTTTAAAATTCATGGGTTCCTATAATGCGTCGGAGAAGGTCTTTTCGCAACTAGCAAAAACGGCCAGTTAAGGACGCAAAAGGGTTTGACGGTCTTTAGTGATTTCATTATGATGCGCTCGATAAAAAACTTTTAAAATGCGATATAACCTTCAACTTTTGGAGAATTCATGAGTGCAGCTGACATGAAGGCCCTGCCGAAGACCAGAAACATTGGTATTTCGGCCCACATTGACTCGGGCAAAACAACCCTTTCTGAGCGTATTCTTTTTTACTGCGCGAAGATTCACAAAATCGAAGACGTGAAGGGCGGCGGCGCCGGTGCCACCATGGACCACATGGAGCTTGAGCGTGAGAAGGGTATCACTATTACTTCAGCGGCTACGACCGTTGAGTGGACAGGTCTGAACGGCGAAGGCATCACTTACGCAGAAGGCGACGGAAAAAATATCAAGGTCAACTTGATCGACACTCCGGGGCACGTTGACTTTACCGTAGAAGTTGAGCGTTCATTGCGCGTTCTCGACGGCGCGATCTTGGTCCTGTGTTCGGTTGCCGGCGTTCAATCGCAGTCAATCACAGTTGACCGCCAGATGAAGCGCTACCGCGTTCCTCGCTTGGCGTTCTTGAATAAGATGGACCGCATGGGTGCAAACCCATTCAACGGCGTGAAGGCCCTTCGCGAGAAGCTTGGTCACAATGCTGTTCTTATGCAGCTTCCTATCGGCGCTGAAGAAAACTTTAAAGGCGTCATTGACCTCATCGACATGAAGGCTTTCTACTTCGACGGCGACAACGGTGAGAAGATCCGCATGGAAGAGATTCCAGCAGACATGAAGGATAAGGCGCAGGAATTCCGTGACGCTCTCCTCGATACCATCTCAGCCTTTGACGACAAGATGATGGAAGACCTCCTCGAAGGGAAAGTTCCTGACGTTGAGACGATCCACCGCGTGATTAAGCAGGCGACACAGTCCCTCAAGCTTACTCCTGTGTTCATGGGGTCAGCCTTTAAGAACAAGGGCGTCCAGCTCCTCTTGAACGCTGTCGCTCGCTACCTCCCAAGCCCAGTCTCTTGTGAGAAGCCGAAGGCGATCGACTCGAAGACAAACGAAAAAGTGACCCTCGAGCCGGATTTCGACAAGGGTCTCGTTTGTATGGCATTCAAGATCACAGACGAGCAGTTCGGTCAGCTGACTTATACCCGTATTTACCAGGGTAAGCTCAACAAGGGTGATACCCTCATCAACACACGTACTAAGAAGCGCGTTCGCGTTGGTCGTATCGTTCGTATGAACTCTAACGACCGTGAAAACATTGATTACGCAGGCGCCGGCGACATCATCGCGATGATCGGTGTGGACTGTGCTTCCGGTGACACTTTCGTCTCTGAAGATGGGAACCTTGAGCACTTGTCTTGTGAAGGAATGCACATCCCAATACCGGTCATTGAGCTTTCGATCAAGGCCAAGGACAAGGACCACCAGGCACGTATGGCAAAGGGCCTCCAGCGCTTCATTAAGGAAGACCCAACGTTCCACTTGTTCACTGACGAAGAGTCAGGCGAAACACGTATCGCTGGTATGGGTGAGCTTCACCTCGAGATCTACACTGAGCGCCTGAAGCGTGAGTACAAGGCCGAAGTCGAAGTCGGTGCTCCACAGGTTAACTACCGTGAAACCATCCGCTCTGATGCAAAGTTCGAATACACGCACAAGAAGCAAACGGGTGGTTCAGGTCAGTTCGCAAAAGTCGCGGGCATGATCAAGCCCCTCGCTGAAGAGCGCAAAGAGCGCGAAGACCAGGTTTACAAGTTTACCAACGAGATTAAGGGTGGTGTCATTCCGAACGAATTCATTCCTTCGTGTGACAAGGGCTTTAACGACGTTATGAATAAGGGGCCTCTTGCAGCGTTCCCGGTGATTGGTGTTGAAGCGTTCCTTCAAGACGGTCAGTACCACGACGTCGACTCATCTGATATGGCGTTCCGTATCGCTGCTCGTATGGCAATGCGTGATGCAATTAAGAAGGCGAACCCAGTTCTCCTCGAACCGATCATGAAAGTTGAAGTGGAGACTCCACAGGAATACCAAGGTTTCGTCATCGGCGACTTGTCTTCACGTCGCGGTGTGATCTTGGGTTCTGAAACAGGGGATACTGGCGAAGCGATCATCAACGCTCACGTTCCTCTTTCTGAAATGTTCGGTTACTCGACGACTTTGCGTTCAGGTACAGCTGGTAAAGCGGGCTACTCAATGGAATTCGCTAAGTACGAGCCGTGCCCAAGCCACGTACAAGAGAAGGTCATGAACGATCGTAAGGATAAGCTTCACGAGCGTGCTGACTAGTCTTTAGTTATTTGCTAACTAGTTAAGGGACCGGGCAATCCGGTCCCTTTTTTTATGGTCAGGATTTACGATGAAATACGAATCGAGCCATCTGCAGGTTTTGATCGCACTCTCTCAGAGTGACAGTATTTCCCAGGCAGCTGAAATCCTTGGCGTGACTCAGTCTGCCGTTTCACAGACCCTTAAAACTCTCGAAGGTCGTGTCGGCTTTCCGCTGCTCGCTCGTCACGGAAAAAATGTGACGCTGACTGAATCGGGCCGCAAGCTCGCGAAAGTCGCCAAGCAATACCTCAAGCGCGTAGAAGATACGATCGATCATATCCATCAGGAAGCTAAAGAAGTACGCGGGACACTTCACGTCGGTACCCTGGCCGGTCTTGGTAAAAGCTGGATCAGTTCTCGGATCATTGAATATCTCGCGCTCCACCCAGAACTCGAAGTGAAGATCAGCATGGACTTTCCTGAGAACCTCATTCGTCGTTTCGAACGCGGCGATGTGGATGTGCTGATTCTTCCGGATTATCAGGTGCCGGCCTGGGCGGAGAAGTGGGTCTTGAACGAAGTGCGCTCGGTCATGGTTTATCCGGACGATAAGACTTTTCAAATTAACGACAAGACTGATCTCAAGGCCTTGCTCGAGTACCCAGTCCTCATGTTCGAAGAAAACGATCCACTCTTTTTCCGCTGGTGCCGCGAGCATTTTGGTGCACTCCCGCGCTCTTTGAAGACGCGCCTCGTGGTGAATTCCTTCGGTCAACTTCTTCAAGGTGTGGCCGATGGCCTGGGGATTGCGGTTGTTCCGACACACGTGCTCGAGCGTTCGTATTTCAAAGATAAGGTCCGGACGCTCAAAGATTCTGACGTGTTTAACAACACCATCTGCTTCGCGTGTCGTGTCGAGGAAGCCGAGAACCTCAAAGTGAAAGGTCTTTACACCCATCTGTTAGAAGGGGCGAAGAGCTCTAGGAAGAAGTAATGCTCACGGCCCTTGCACCACTTATTCCGAGTCAGCTGACTGAGTTCTTGCGACTGGCCACCTCCCATGGATTCGTTGTAACCCTCGTGGGAGGTGCGGTTCGCGATCTTCTCCGCGGCGAAACACAGATTCACGATTGGGATTTCGAGCTTTCGCACAAGACTGGATCTCCTGAGCGTTGGAAGAGTTTCCTTAAAGCACTGAGCGAGGACTACCGCCTCGAGGCGGCCTCCCACCATGTACAGCGAGCGTGGAGTGGGGCGTTTGAGTTTCAGTTCGCCCCTCCGCGGGTCGAGCTCTACGCATCCAAGGATGCCTACGCCCACGGTGACTTTGAAAGCTCTGTTGCCTGGAGCATCGATTTTCCTGAGGCGGCCAAGCGCCGTGACTTTACTCTAAACGCTCTCGGCGCACGCTATGAAAATAAAGCGTGGGTCTTAGTTGATCCTTTCGACGGTGTGGAGCACCTTCAGGCAGGGGTACTTGTGCCCTGCGATCCTCTGAGCTTCACAAAGGATCCCGTACGGTTCTTGCGTGCTCATCGCTTTGCCATGAAGCTTAATCTAAAATTTTCTTCCGAGCTCTCGGATCTGCTTGAGCACATGGACTTAAGCTTCCTCAGCTCTCACTACGTAAGTGAAGAGGCACGCAAATCTCTCATGCCATTTCGATTCTGGAATTCCCTGCAGGCGCAGCCGACGCTTCCTGTGAAGTTCCAGGGCGGCGTGCTTAATCCTGATGGCCTTCAGGCGATATACCTGGCGCAGCTCCCTGGCGTGGGTTTTGCCAATGCTCTCTTGGCAGCGGTTTTTGCGATCGGTGAAGGTTGGCACCTGCTTCTTCCTCTCGCAGGAAAGGGGGAGAACGAGACGACTCTGTGGCGGCAGCGGCGAGACCTTATTCTGGGCCTCTCTCGGCTAACAGCGGAGAGCTTTTCATCGGAGGATGAGGTGGTTTTGGCAGATGAACGTTTTCACCGCCTCTGCCAGCTGACTCGTCCACCATTGGTGTGGTGGGGGTTTCCTTGGGTACGTGATTTTTTTCTGTCACAGGGGCTTGAGTGGGTGCTGACAAAGACCTGGGACGAAGGTCTTGATCTCAAGGCCTATCCGCCGGCCGAGCGGCAGGGACGTAAGGTGTTGGCGTGGCTGAGGTCGTAGTTCGTTCTTATCAAAAAAGTGATGCAGAAGCGGTGAAGGCCATTTTCTGGGAAACCAGTTCGCGTCGGGACTTCCCTTCGACGGATGAGCGCTTGAACTTCGAACAGAAATATCTCACGAGTTACTTCGTTAAAACGGCGCTGGTGGCGATCAAGGATGAGCAGGTGGTGGGGTATATCATCTGTGACCTCAAGACGAGTCGCGCTGAAGCCTACTGGAGTGAACACTTGGCCCTCTTCGAGGATCTCTATGAGCGCTATCCGGCCCATCTCCACATCAATTGTACTGAGAGTGTGCGCGGAATGGGTGTTGGCGCTCTTTTAGTTGAAGAATTACTCCGTCATTTGCGCCAGCTTCATTGTCCCGGAGTTCACCTCATAACTTTGGGCGGTGCGCGTAACGTCAGCTTCTATTTACGGCATGGATTTTCGCATCGGGTTGAGCGCTTGTGGAAAGGTAAACCCTTGTTACTCTTGGGTCAGACACTGTAAGTTAAAACGCTTTGACCTTTTGTGTCGGATATTTCTACAATGCCCCCTTATTCAAGGAGTTCCCCATGAAAATGATCCTCTTGCTGAGTTCTTTTCTTATTTCGTTCGTGGCCCTGGGCCAAACTCTGGTGACTCCGACTCGAGTCCTGAACGAAGTTATTCCTTTCACGGACGACCTTGAACTTCAAAACCTAGAAACGGCGATCGATCGTCAGCTTGCTGCTTTTCGTCGCTCGGCGCCCAAAGGTGAAATTAAGTTCGGTGAGAGAACGTACCCTGCCCGAATCCTCGTCGACTCAATGTTGCTCTTTCAGTCGATTGTGAAAGAAGCGATCAGCTGTCGTGCTCAATCTCCAGCCGAGGCCTGCATGGCGCGCCTCTCGGAGCGCATGAATACTGAGTTTATTAAATACGTTCCGGTACCAGCTCCAACGGATCCGAACCGCACTCCGGTCAACACGACGCTCTTCACCGCTTACTACAGTCCCGATGTCATCGCCTCACGCACTCAGACTGAGCGTTTCAAGAACCCCATCTACGCGCTTCCTAAGACCGAGGACTTGCGCCGGAAAACACGCGAAGAGATCGACTTCGAAGGTGCGCTCGCAGGGAAGGGCCTTGAGCTCTTCTACGTCGAAGACTCGCTCTACGACATCTGGATCCTCCACGTCGAGGGCGGAGGCCGGGCGCTCTTGCAGAAAGACGACGGCACCGTCGAAAAGATCTATCTCAGCTATGCCGGGGCCAATGGCCAGCGCTTCGAATTCCTCTCGAAGTACATGATCGCTCAAGGCATGCTGCCTGCGAACCGCGCGACCATCGACAATCAGCGCCGCTACATCGAGGAGAATCCGGAGCGTGCACGGGAAATTTTCGCCAGCTCTCCGTCGTATGTTTACTTCAAAGAAACCACTACGGAGCCTTTGGGTGTACGGAACATTCCTCTTACGGAAGGCCGCTCGCTCGCCATCGATACTCGAATCTACAAAGAAGTGGGCATGATCAACTTCGTGATGACTGAGAAGCCCTACCGCGCGGAAGATGGGCGAGTGCTCTTCGAGGGCTTCAGTCGCTTCTTCATCTCCCAAGACACCGGTGGTGCGATCCGCGGGAATGCCCGCTGTGACCTCTACATGGGTTACGGGGAAGAAGCGGCCCTGGCGGCCCAAAGTATTAATCGCGTGGGCCGCCAGATCTTCTTGATTAAGAAGTAACTAGCCCCGAACTTTCTCAAGCTCGCTCTGGAACTGCTGTTTCAGGGCGATGGCCTTCGGATCATTCGCCAGCGACACCTGGAGCAGCTTCTTATCCACGCCAGGAATCTCTTGCGGGACAACGAAGCCGAACACCGGATCAACTTCGCCCTTCAAGGGAGCAACCTCGCCCTTCTGGATGGAGCGGATGATTTGACGTGTGACCTTAAGCGGGAAGCGCTCACTTACACCGTATCCGCCCTTGCTCCAGCCGGTGTTAATGAGCCAGACACGGCACTGATGCTTCTCGACGAGCTTGGACAAGAGCTGCGCGTATTCCTGCGCCGGGCGCATCATGAAGGGGGCACCAAAGCAATACGAGAACGCTGCCTTCGGCTCCTTGATTCCGACTTCCGTTCCGGCGAGCTTTGAGGTGTAGCCGGTGAGGAAATAGTCCTGTGCTTGCGTCGCAGTAAGGGATGCCACGGGCGGCAGCACTCCGGTGGCATCGGCGGAGAGAAAGAAAATATCATGCGCAACGGGGCCTGCCTGGCCTGGGTGAACGCCATCGATGAAGGCGAGCGGGTAGCTGGAGCGACCGTTTTCGGTTTTTGAGAGATCCAAAAAATCGGGAGCTCCATCGCTCTTGAGTGCGACGTTCTCAAGAATCGCACCAAAGCGCGTGCTCGCCGCAAAGATCTGTGGCTCGTCTTTCTGGGAGAGCTTCGCCGTCTTGGCGTAGCAGCCGCCCTCGAAGTTAAACACACCGTCATCGGCGAAACCGTGCTCATCATCACCTAGAAGGGCCAGGCCCTCGTCGGTGGAGAGCGTTGTCTTCCCGGTACCTGAGAGACCGAAGAAGACACTTACCATTCCTGTTGCGCTGATGTTGGCGCCGGCGTGCATCGGGAGGACTCCGTGCTCTGGGAGTAGAGTGTTCATGACGGAGAACATCGCTTTCTTGACCTCACCGGCGTAGGCCGTGCCGGCGATCAGGACTTCACGCTTCTCGAAATCAAGCACGATCGCCGTACCGCGTGTAAGCCCGAAATCACTGGGCTTCTCGATGGTATAAAACGGCGTGTGGAAGATGGTCCATTCTTGAAGATGCGCACCCGCCTCGAGCGGACGCATCATGTTGTCGAAGAACAAGGCATGCGATGGGCCCTGGGTCACGAGTGTCGCCTTGATGCGCCAGCGCTGGTGAGCACCAACGGTGCGCGTGATCTGATAGCGGGCTTCGGAGCGCTCGAGGACTCCGAGCAGATGGGCCCTGAGGGCGTCCGCGTGCTGGCGCGTGAGCTTGCCGGTTTTGTTCTTCCAGTTTATGACTTTCTCAGAGTAGGGACAGGCGACGACATATTTGTCATCAGCGGCACGGCCCGTGAATTTCCCGGTGTCGACCATCAGTGCTCCTCCTGCCGAAAAAGTTCCGAGGCCTCGGCGGATAGTTTCTTCGATCAAGTGTGTGCGCGTGTGCATGCGTGCTCCTAGTAAAACAAAAGAACGTAAAAGAGAATGACGGCGATAGAAAGGCCGTTGGCAAAGATACCCTTTCTGATCATGGATCCTAAACTAAATACCCCGCAAGAATACACAATGGCATTCGGCGGTGTTCCGACCGGCAGCATGAAGGCCAAGTTCGAGGCGGCGACGATGGCGTAGACCGTGCGCTCAGGCGTGGCCGCGAAGCTGGCACTGGCCAAGAGCACGGGAATGATAAGGTTGGCGGTGGCCGTGTTGCTCGCGATCTCCGTGAAGAGAATGGTGGAGGCGACGGCGATGACGAGAAGGACGGCCGGAGTCACTCCGGCGAGCGCCTCGAGCCTAGCGCCCAGCACTCCGGCAAGACCTGACGTGAAAGCGAGCTCCCCGATGCTAAGGCCCGCTCCGAACAAAAGAAGCACGCCCCAGTCAATCTTTTGCGCCTCTCTCCAGGGCAGAAGGCCCCCTTGCTTCGTAGGCCATAAAAGAAGCACCATCATGGCGACAACGGCCACCACTGACTCAGGGAAGAGCTTCTGAGCATAGACCCCAAGAGTGGAGAGACCCATCACGGGAAGAAGGCCTGGAAAGAACCACAGCATCGCCGTACAGATTAAGATCAGAAGAACGAAACGCTGTTCACTCGAAGGGGTGACTTCCGTCGCTACTTCTCCGCCGGTTCGCGGGAGCGCACGCCACTCAGAACGGTAGAGCCAGATCATGCCCGCCAGCACCGTCAAGGCGATCGGGGCCATGTGGATAACCCAGGTAAGAAAGTCGGGCCTTGAGCCGAGCATCTTTTCCATGAGCCCCAGCGCAATCATATTCGGTGGTGATCCGATGGGAGTGATGGTGCCGCCGATGGACGCTGCTGCGGCCAAGAGCAGCAGGAGTTTTCCTTGCTGCTTCATATCCGGAGCGTGCCGGCGCAGGATCTCAAGGCCTATAGGCAAGACGAGGGCGGTAGTGGCGGTGTTGGAGAGAAACGCTGACATGAGTGTTGTAAGGACAACCAGGGCGAGAAAAAGCGCCTGCGCATTACCAGCGATGCCCTTGAGACGCATCGTCTTTTGCACCATGAGACGATCGACCTGATGGTACTCCACCGCGCGTGCCAGTACGAAGCCGCCGAAAAAAAGAAAGATGATGGGATCGGCGAAGGGGGCGACGAGATCTTTCCAACTTGCGAGAGCGAAAAAATGGGCCAGGACAATACCGATAAGACCTGTGACGTGTAATGGGATCAGCGGAGAGAGCCACCACAGCGCCACCCAGGTAATGATACCGGCACACTGCTGGGCCGCGGGTGCCATGTCGAGGGGGGCGAGCCACACGAACAGCGCCATCGTGGGGCCCAGGACCAGGGGAATGAGTTCAAGGAGCTTAGGCCGGATTGAGAGAGTCAAAAAACTTTACCTCAAGCTGTGGGTGATCTTGTTTGAGTCGTCGCATGAGCGCTTGAGGCCCGAACTTCTCAGTTGCGTGGTGGCCGCCGGCGAAGTAAGCGATGCCCGCCTCGCGGGCGTCGTGCCAATTGTACTCAGACATCTCTCCGGTGAGGTACGCATCGAGCCCGGCCTTGAGTGCCTCGGGCCACTCGTTATTCGCGCCGCCGGTGACAATGCCAATATGGCGAATCGGTTTGTTCTCGTCCATGACTGCCGTCATGATTTTGTGCTGGAGCACGGCCTCGAGTTTAGTACTCAAGTCTCGAGCGCTCAGCGGCGCCGGCAGCGTGCCGCTCACGCCCAAGAACTGCTTCTTTGAGGGGGCAAAAGGAGCAAGCTGGGTGAGCTTGAGCTCGCGTGCGAGGCTTGCGGCGTTGCCCACTTCGGGGTGCGCGTCGAGCGGAAGGTGGTAGGCGAAAAGATTGAGCTCCGAGCGCACGGCCCGCATCACACGCTCTCCCCAGGCACCGGTGAGCGTGCGCGCCCCTTGGTGCTTCCAGAAGACTCCGTGATGCACCACGAGAGTGTCCGCCCCCCAAGCGAGGGCCTCGGCGATGGAGTCTTGCGTCGCGGACACCGCAAAAGCCACTTTTATGACGCGCGTTTTTCCTTCGATCTGAAGCCCGTTCGGAGCGTAATCATCAAAAACTTCAGGGGTCAGGAGGGTCTGGAAATACTTCTGTAATTCGTCGCGAGAGAGCACGGGTTTTCCTTTTGCCACGGGTCACTCAATTCTCATACAATGGAGCCGCATCCGTCAAAACGCTTAAGGAGAATGTATGAAATTCAAACCCGGTTTGGTGTATGGCCAGGCCCTCGTCGATCTCTACCAGCACTGCAAAGAAACGAAGTTCGCTCTCCCCGCCGTGAACGTCACTGGCACCAATACTATTAACGCTGTTCTCGAGACCGCCAAGGCCGTGAACTCCCCGGTCATCATCCAGTTCTCTAACGGCGGCGGTCAATTTTTCGCTGGAAAATCCCTGAAACTCGCCAATGACA
>JBKHVY010000012.1:0-8805 GCA_046569805.1 Bacteriovoracia bacterium
ACCTTCGTTCTTCAGATCCTGCACCTCTTTGGTCTGAAGAAAAACCTCAAGCTCACCCTTCAGTCGGGGGCCCCTGCGGGGTCAGGCCTCGGCGGTTCGTCTGCCATGGGTGTGACTCTCTATAAAGCACTCTGCCGCTTCACCGATCGCTCGTTCGACGTGAAGGAAGCCGTTCGCCGCGTGAAGGGTGTCGAGTCGCGCATCTTGAACCAAGGTGTTGCGGGGTACCAGGATTACTTTCCCGCTCTCGTCGGCGGCGTCCTCGCCCTCAAAGGGATCGAAGGTGACGTGGTCATCCAGCAGCTCTACTCAACAGAACTTAAACAAGTGCTTGAGGCAAATGTCTCGCTGATCTATTCAGGCCAGAGCCGTGCGAGCGGCATCAATAACTGGGAAGTCTACAAGGGCTTCTTCGACAAGCGCACCGAGGTAGTCGAAGGCCTCGCGAAGATCGCGAAAATCTCATCAGAGACGCGGACAGCGATCCTTGAAAAAAACTGGAAGGCCATGCTGGATCTCATCGGTCGTGAGGGGGAGGCGCGCGAGCAGCTCTTCCCGAACATCACCACCGATAAGATTCGAGATCTTGCTTTGGCATTGCGAGCGCAGGGCCATCCCGTGGGGCTCAAGATGTGCGGTGCAGGTGGCGGCGGATGCTTCATTCTCGTTCACTACGGCATGCCGCTCGACGCGCTCGATGCCCTGGTCGTCAAGTGCAACATGCGCCGACTCGACTTCAAAGTCGAGGCGCCGCTGTAATGGGGACCGTGCACGCGAACGTCGCGGGCCTCTCGCTTGGCGGAGGCCGACGCGAGAACTTCTTCTTCTGCCTCCTCGAGCACTATCCTGAACGAGGCCGCTGGTTCCTCAAATCTTTGCACCAAGTAAAGGATGAGGAGATTCAGGATCGCGACGAAATCATCACCTCCTGGATCGCACAGTATGGGTTGCAGAAGCTCGTGGTGGACTTTCCGCTCTCGAAGCCCCCCTGCGACACCTGTCAACTCAAGTGCCCAGGAGCGAACGCGTGCCCTCAGGAGGCCGTGAAGGAAGTTCGCCGCGAAATGCAGGAGCTCCTGGCCACAGACGCGGCGATGGAGAAGGAGAACCCGAAGCGCTACGAACAAGCGCGGATAGCTGCGGAAGAGACGGACTGGGCCCGGGATCTGCTTCATAAGACCGCTGACGAACACATCCTCTCGCGCTCGTTCAAGCGCAAGCTCCGGAAGGGCTTCGTGCCGTACTGGCACCGGCCCATCGACTACTGGATCTGGAAGAACTACTACGACCAGCTCCTAAGTATTTTTAAAACGAGCTACGACTCTTACGGTCACGTCTCCGTCATGCTGCTCGCGCGACTTAAGTACCTTTTGCGCCATCTCCCTGCGGATATGGTGTTGCACGAGTCGAGCATCCAGATCGTCTTGCTCGAGCTCTACCGCGCACGGCTTGTGGGGAAGTTCCAGCTCCTGCAGCTTTTTGATCTGGATCTGCAGAGCATGGCCCGGGAGACGCTTATCCGCGGGATCGAGCAGCAGTTGCAGCTCTTCATCTACGATCATGATTTCGAGATGCTGGTGAAGAACCCTAAGGCCTTCGATTCGTTCCTCTTGGCGCTCGCAGGCCTCGGAGTCCTCACTGGAAACCTGCGCGAGATCCCTCGCTGGGGTAACGCCGACGGCGGAAACTTCATCGTTCCGGCCTTTACTCTCGCTTAAGCCGAAGCCCCGTTCCCGTGATTTCGGATTTGCGTGCCCAGAGCACGAACGCCAGCGCGCCGTAGACGGGGATCGTCAGAATGTTCACCGCTTCCCACCAACCACCGACGGGAAACCCCTCGAAGAGGATCGTCACCGCGAGGAGCGACGCTGTGCCCATGAAACTGACGAAGTACTGGTACGCCCATTTCTTCTGAAGCCAGAGGTAGATGTAGAGCAGAGTGTTCACGAGCAAGAACACCATGAGCATGAAGCTCATCGAGCTATCAGCGAGCGCCACCATTTCGAGACGTAGCACCTCGTCGACGGCGTACCAGTCTTCTCCGCGACTGAGCATGAGAAGCGACCAGATGCGGTTCGAGAGATCTTGCGCCTGCCAGTAGCGCATGAAGTAGAGCGCACTTAAGAAGTCGCACAGGAAGCCCAGCGAGATGATAGTGAGGAGCAGCTTTGGAAGTGGGAATCTTTGAGCGAGGTTCAGCAGCTTTTGTTTCATCGAGCGCGGCTAGCTCAAGTAGAGCTTGTTCTCAGGGTACTCCCAGTAGTACTGGCCCGACTCAGAGGGAATCTTCACCTTACAGAGGGCGACTGGAATGGCACCGAGGCGGCGAATTTTATCCGACCACGTTTGCATGGAGAGAGAGATCTTATTTTGCAACTCGTTAGTCTTGTCCTGGCGATTCTTGAAGTAAGCAAGCTGAGCGTTGAGGTTGTTGAGTTCTTTCTTTGTCCGCGTGGTGATGACCATCAACAGCGGAACGAGCTCAAGCGCTTCCTCGTGAGAGAAAACTCGGGACTCACTGAGGAGTGAGAGGTGGCGGAGCGGGGCAATTTCTGAGTCAGTTGAGTGAGTCATGCGTTACTCGTAATTCCCTTGTCTTAGCTTGCGGTCTAAGTCTTTTTTAGCCGAAGCGTCACGCTTATCATAGAGCTTTTTACCCTTCGCAAGGGCAATTTCACATTTCACGTGTGAGTCTTTGAAATATAGTTGAGTCGGAATGAGTGTCAGACCTTTTTGTGCCATGCGTTTGTTGATGTCATTGATTTCGTCTCTGTGCAGCAATAACTTCCGTTTACGGTTTTCCACGTGATTATTGATGTTTCCAAAGGCGTAGTGGGGAATGACCAGGTTATGGATCCAGGCCTCACCGTCATTGTCGACCGTAACAAACGCCTCGGTGAGCGTCGCCTTGCCAGCACGTAGACTCTTGACCTCGGTACCCTGGAGGACAATGCCGGCCTCGTATTTTTCTTCGAGGAAGAAGTCGTAGCCGGCGCGACTGTTTTTTACGATGACCTTGATACCCATATGTTCTGGCAGCTTAAACCATGTGGAGGGAGCGGTCTAGCTTCCAGAGGTCTATGACCTGTGCCAACGTGAGGGCTTCGGCCCGGATTCCCTCGGGAATCTTCTGGGTCCGGAAAAACGCTTCGAGTCTTTCGCGCGGGATCCGGTCTTTGAGGATACCGATGAGTTGCTTGCGTCGCTGCTGAAAAACGAGGCGAATGAATTCTTCAAGTTGGTCCCAGTCATCCAAAGGGACTGAGCTCTCCGTGAGGCGATCGAAGCGCAGCACTTGGCTCATGACTTTCGGGGGCGGCATGAACGCACCGGGAGGAACGTCGACGACGCGAGAGGTACGAAAGAAAATTCCGGCCAGTGTGTTGAGCGAGCTCATGGTGTTTTTTCCAGACCGGGGAAGAAACTTCTCTGCCACCTCTTTCTGATACATCAGAGTCATACGTGTGATGGCGGGGGCGCGCATGAAGGCGAGTGTCAGTGGAACCGAGACGTTGTAGGGCAGGTTCGAGACGAGCCATGCCGTTTGGTGGCCGCGCTCACGAAGGAACTGGGTCCAGTCGATTTCGAGCGCATCCTGGAGAATCAGATGACCTGGGTCGAGATGAGATTCGAGGACTTCTTTGAAGCGCTTGTCCATTTCGACTGCGTAGGTGGGGAGTTTGTGTTCCAAGAGATACGGAGTCAGTACGGCGGGACCGGGGCCCACTTCAATAATAGCATCGACCCCACTCGGGAGATCTTGTGTGATGGCACGGATCACATGGGGTGAGTGGAGAAAGTGTTGCCCGAAGCGCTTGTCGGCCGTAGGAAATCGACTCATGCACCCCTCACTTTCGGTTTTTCGAGGAGCCGGCTCTTGGCATCAAGCCCCAAGCAGTCGGGAAACGCGACTGCAGCTTCAGGGGTTCGAAGCGCCCAGTTGGCAATCATGGCCGCGTTGTCTGAACAGTAGCGAGGCTCAACGAAATAGACCTCAGGGAACTTCTTCTGAAATCCCGCGCGCAGTCCGCTGTTGCAGGCCACGCCGCCACCGACGACGATCGGCAGATCGCCCAGCTGATGGAGCTTGCGTACTTCTTGGACCTTTTCGACGAGAGTTGTGACGATGGCCTTTTGGTACGAGGCGCAGACATCTTCGAGCGGTGCCTCTGGATTCTTTTCTAGAAAGACGCGCATTGAAGTCTTAAGGCCCGAGAACGACATCATGCCCGGACGATCGCGTAGGTAGCTCACTGGAAAAGAGTAGCGCTCTGGATCTCCGAGTCGCGCCTTCTCATCGATCACGCGACCCGCGGGATAACCGAGGCCCATCATCTTGCCCGCCTTGTCGAAGGCTTCTCCCGCTGCATCGTCCAGGGTTTGGCCCAGCACTTCGAAAGCATTGGCGCCAGAGACACGAAGAATGAGTGTGTTCCCACCGCTCACGAGAAGCCCGAGGTACGGGTAGCTCACCGCTTGGGTTAGGTGAATGGCTTCGAGGTGCGCCCACAGATGTGGTACCGGCGTGATCGGAAGTTCGTGTAAGAGCGCCAGTGTCTTCGCGGCATGGAGGCCCGTGAGCAGCGCACCGATGAGGCCCGGACTGGTCGTCACGGCGATATCCGTAATCTCTGAGATCGGTGTCTTCGCTTCTTGCAGCACAAGTTCAATAAGAGGGGCGAGAGCTTTGACGTGCTCGCGCGCAGCGATCTCTGGAACGACACCGCCCCAGCGCGCCAGGACTTTTTCCGAGCTCAGGGAAAGGACAGAGCGCACGGTCACGCGGCCGTTCTCCTCAGAGAGAATCGCTACCGATGTGTCATCGCAACTTGTCTCAAGGCCCAGTGTCACACGAGTCATGTTATTTCTTTGGACACGCGACGGACTTGATCTTCTGCTTTACAACCGTCTCTCGCACCTGAGCGCCGTCGTACCAATCGGGCGATTGATCGCTCGTGTGGCAGGTAAGGCAACGCTGTGACATGTCCGATCCGTCGTGCGCAATACTTCCGTCAAAAGGGTGGTCTCTCTTCTTATCGTGACAGTTGATGCACTGGACATTTCCGTAGTCGTGCGTAACTTTAAATTTTTCCATCAACTGCGCCTGGCCTCGCGCGAGCTTTCTTCGCGTGGCCGTGCTGAGGGCACGTACGGATTTGATACCGGAGTAGTTACGAGTGAGAGCTTCCGTGTATTGACCGAGGGCCTCGGCTGGTGCGTCTGGGGCAAAGCGAACACGCGCGGGCGTCGCCATGAACCCCTGGGGATGCTGCCAGCCTGCAGAGTGACATCCGACACAGCTCGTATCGTTGTCCACTTTGTTTGCGACTAAGGTGTGCCAGGCATTGGCGTGTGCGGTTCCTTGCCAGAAGTCCGATTGCTTCTGGTGGCACTCAACGCATGAGTTAAACGTGGGCAAAGGGTCCGCGGCTTCGGGGCCGCCGTTCGCAGCGAGCTGCTCCTCGAGCTGCGTGCGGGCAAGTCCTTCGCGCCAAGATTGCAGGAATGCAGTCATCGGATTGGGCGTCACTGCGCGGGCCAACTCTTCGCGCGTTTCGAGTAATCCGAAGTTCGTCTTCGTATCCTCGGCACCGAGACCAAAGGTGAAAAGGCCCAGGAAGTGGTTCCGCGAGAGGACTTGGACGATTTGCGACTGGCCGACTTCGGTGGGGCGCTGAGTGTAGCTTTGCGAATGGGCTCCGACGATCCAGTTGATGCGGGGGAAGGTCTCGGCGAACTTCTGATCGCGCTCCATACCGGCGTGTGACAAGAGCACGACGATGTCGCGTGAGGCGGGGTTGGCTTCGCTAAGGGCGCGCCGGATGGCGTCGTCGGGTGACGAGAAGTAGCTGGCATCTGTCGCCTTGAGGAGCTCAGGATCGATGATTCCTATGAAAATGAGTTGCTGCTTTCCGACCTTAAGCCGTGCCCAGCGCTGGCTCTTGAGCACTGTCGAGTCTGTGAGGTTCGCAAGAAGGAACGTGAACTTTGATTTTTTTGCGATGGCATCGAGCCACTCAATGCCGAGCGCGAAGTCTTGGTCTCCTGGAACAAAAAACTTCAGTCCCAGCTGGTCCATGGCTTCGGCGAGCTTTTCACCCGTGTAGCCCAGCGACCGCTGGACATTGTTCGGAAGGAGGGGAGAGGGAAAAAATAAATCACCCGTGTCGACGTAGACCAGAGGACCTTTTTGGGAGAGTTGGTGAAAGTGGCCTGCGACCTGCTCAAGGCCCCCAAGCGGAAACTTTCGACAGCCGCAGGGTTGGGTCTCGCCGTTGATATTGTGTGAGAACACGAGTTGTCCCACAGTACTACCAGACGAGAGATCGACCTCTTCGTAGTAACCACTGTCGAATGTACGCACAAGCTGAGCACACGCCACAAGAACGAGTGACGTGAGAACGAGCGCAGTACTTCGACGAAGCCACTTCACTACTTAACCTCTTTCGCGGCTGATGATTGTGGGTACTGCTCTTTTAGCTGCTGGAAGGCTTGCTGTGATTCTTCTTTTTTCTTGAGCTTCGCGAGGGCGCGACCGATGTGCAGCAGGCTTGAGGGCGCAAGTGAAGACTTAGGGTACTTCGTGTAGATCTTACTGAAGAGCACGAGGGACTTCTCCCAGTTCTTCTGGCCGAACTCCACGAGCCCGAGGCCGTGGTACGCTTTATTGAGGTCGGCCGGGCTCACCGACTGTGAGTCGATGATTTCTTCGAGAGCCGAGCGTGCTTGATCCCACTTTTTCTGGTTCACGAGCTTAAGCGCGGCCTGAATGTTTTGTTTGGAACTTTTAGCGGGAGCTGACGAACTTGAGTTCATCTTCCCTAGGCGCTCGGTGACTTTCTCGATGAACTCTCGCTGCTGCTTAATCTCCTGGCCCTGAGCCGCCTGTGTCGTCGAGAGGGTATCGACCTGTTGCTTAAGCACGACGACTGATTCAGAAAGGGCCTGTGGGTCTACCTTCGCCATCTGCTTTTGAGACTGCTCGAGTTCTTCTACGCGACCAGTGAGAGTGTCGATCTGAGTCTGGAGGCCCTTCAGCATGACGGTGAGATCGGCCACGATGTTCTGGGAGTTCGCGAGTTCCTGCGACATCGACTCGACTCGCTGCTCTCGGCGAACCTGCTCTGCGGTCTTGAGGCAGCCGGAGAGTGAGAAGAGAGCAATAGCGATCACCACGAAAGATTTCATGTAGTTTCTCCTAAAAATAGATAGTGAAATTCTACGCCGACGAAGCTCGATGAGCAATTACGGGTTGCTACCTTCGAGAGCTTCCTTGCGCTTGGCTTCGTACTCAGCTTGTTCGGAAAACTTCTTTGAGAGCAACGCGTATTCCTGAGCTTTGTTGAAGTACTTTCTGCGGTAAGCAGACTTCGCCTTCAGGTAAAAAACTTCGGCTTTTCTATAGATGGTGGGAGAGCGGGTGTCGGCGCCGGCTTCTTTGGCAGCGAGGAAGGCTGCTTGCGCCAGGCTCATCTCGGTCTTCGGGCGTGTGGTCGCAAGACCACACGCACCTAAGAACGAAAGTAGAACAAGGATCGGTAGACGCATTACTTCGCTGTGACAACGAAGTTCGCGCGACGGTTCTTATTCCAAGCATCTTCTTCGTGGCCGAAAGCGACTGGCTTTTCTTTGCCGTAAGAGATGATGGAGATGCGCTTGCTTTCTACGCCGAGAGCGACCAAGTAGTCGCGGACAGCTTTTGCACGACGCTCGCCGAGGGCCAAGTTGTACTGAATGCCGCCGCGCTCGTCGCAGTGACCTTCAACTTGAATATCGACTGAAGCGTTAGACTTGAGGAACTCAGCGTTTGCCTTCAGTGTGCTTTGTGCGTCTGAACCGAGGTTCGAAGAGTCAAAGCCGAAGTAAACAGTTGAGAGGCCGCCAGCTGTGCCTGAATCAGAATCACCCTTGAGCTCAAGAGAGAGACCGTTGTTTGCACCGTCTGCTGTCAAACCGTCTGGATTGTTTGTTGGCTTCTTAGAGGCACAACCGACTGCTACGAGTGCAGCAGCAACGAACGCGAAGAGGGAAGAACGCAACATGAGTTACTCCTTATATATGACTCAAGTTAAAGGGAATCGAGCTGATTATGGTGCTTTACGCGCGGGTTTTAAAGTGTTTTCGGACCATTACTCTCAATTAGTTGGGTTTTTGACGTTTAAAAAGAGATTTGTCAGGAGATTGACGACTAGTTGCGAAATAGCAATGCGTCTTCTTGTTGGAATTACTCTCGAGCTTCTTTGCAAGATCTCAAAAAACTATTGGCACGAGGTTTGCTTATAAATTTGTGTGTGTGAGTTGCTTTTGGAAGGATTCTTTAGGCTTCTCGATGTCTCTCGAAAAAAAACCGCAGGCCTTGGCTTGCGGTTTTTTTTTGCTCAAACTCCAAACACCATTCGGTACATTAATCCTGCCATGCCTCTTGCGCTGCGCGAGGAAACACTGTCATAGACGGGATTGAACTCGTAGATTCCCCAGATGTTTCGGGCGCTGCGGCGTTGATTGAGGTCCCGGTAGAAGCCGACCAGTTGGTGTACGAATGAAAGGCTTAAACCGAGGTGATTGGGTGCGCTGACGGCTTCCATCTCTGGGGCCGCAATCGCATCGCAATCGAGGCTGAATATGATCGTGGCGTTATTGGGAAGCTCAGCTTCGAGTCGCATGAGAAAGGCGCTCACGAGTTCTGTCTGATCGCATTCTTCTCGCCACAAGATCCGAGCCTTCGTGTTGGGTAACGCCGACTGAGTCGAGGCCGAGTTCGCGAAGGGATGGATCCCGATCTGGTAGAGGTAAAAAGGTTGTTTT
>JBKHVY010000012.1:8815-14832 GCA_046569805.1 Bacteriovoracia bacterium
GGCAAACCGCCGGAAGGGGTTTCCTGAGTGAGGAGCTGTGTCCGTGCGTGTGTCGAGGTGCGCGTCAACGTTGATGACTACAATGGGGCCGTCGCCGAGCGAGCAAAGCAGCGGGTAGATGTGGTCGTGTCCACCTCCGAGGTGGATGAGGTCATGTTGCGTAGATAGACGACGGAGATTCGCGATCTGCTGCTGGATCGAGAGGAAATAGTCTCGCTCCTCCGTCACCTGCTCCGATACAACCTGGTCTAGAAAAAACGTCGCTTGGTTTTCCTGGGGGAGCGCCAATTTCTTGAAGGTCGCAACTAGCGCTTGTGGGCCTAAGCGGCTTCCCATGCGTCCACCGTTTCGCTGGACACCGACGTCAGAGCTTGAGAGTGCGAGTGAGACGACTCTCGCCTCAGGTGGTGGAGTAGAGATAAATCGGGCAGCCACACTTTCTTGTGCGCGGGCAGAGAGACTTTGGTCTATGATAGTTGTCATGAAACAAAGTATAGGCGAACTACCACCGCGAGGCGAGTCGGTCTGGTACATGATTAAAGATGGTGCCCACGAAGGGCCCTACGCAATGCTTCAATTAGAGGCACGTTCTCGTCAAGGTGACATCGATCAAGAGAGCCTGATTTGGGCGAAAGGTTGGCCTCAGCCGCTCGCGTTTCATGTCGTGCATGCCGCTTACCAAGAGCAAGTTGTGACCACTCCGCCGATGAATGAACCTCAACCGATAGTCGTCCATGAATTGCCTGCCCTGGCAGAGCCGAGCGGGACATCGTCTCGCTGGTGGGTGATGGCTTCATTGTTGATCTTCATCGCAATTATCTGGGCAGCTGGGAGCATGCTGAGAGCACCGGTCGTAATCACTCGCCCGGCTGAGCTGCCACTCGATAAGTTTCGGCAAGTTCAGACACAATTCGAGCGCTTTGTTGAGGCCGTCCCCCTGCCGTTCGTCGTTGTCTCTGCAGACTACTCGAAAGTTTGGGCGGTCGATCGGTCTACTCAGTCCTGCTCGTACCAAGCAAATTTCTTCTCCTCGGAAACGCAAAATCTCTCGGGCGAAGTGATCTCGTGGCAGGCGCAGTCGGTTTCTGCGAACCATTGGGTCCTCTTCGAGCGCTTGAATTTCATCGACGGTCAGAAGGTCTTTCCTGGTCGCTATAAGATGACCCTTTCGCGACAAAACTGCACGCCAACGGGTGTACTTTCTTTTTGGCAGGCACCAGACCAGGACGTATCGGTTTCGGTCGAAGTCGATCTTTTCAATGGAGCCCCCGAGGAGTTGGGACGCCGACTCGAGGCGCTCGCCAAGAAAAAGTCTCTCGACTTAAAAAAACTTGAGCAGACGAATCGCCAGGCCTGGCGTGACATCGAGGAGAAATTCCGAACCCTCGATGCCATTACGGTGCAGGTCCTACAGAACTTCCAGAGTCTCCTCAAGCGCGATCTGCCGTGGCCCCAGCGCCTCAAGCGAGTCGTGGATCTTTACACCGTGCGCTTCGGTGGATTCTTATCAAATTTTATCATTCAGAACGACGCTGACTTCAGTCACCTTGCGACGCAGGATCTCCCGCAAAAGGTCGACGTTCTCGGCCGACAGGCGCTGATCAATACATTCGCCAAGCGGATCGGCTTTGTGAGTATGAGCTTCATCGAACGGTTGCAGAAAGACTCTTCAACCCCGAATCGAAGAGATCTTGAGGATTGGTTCAGAGTTATGGAGCAAGACATGGGGGTCGAGCGAGAAAAACTTAAGCAAGCAGTCATCGATGCTCAGGAACTCTCAATCAAGGCCCTAGACGTTCAATGAGACGACGCTGGCAGCTGTTGCTGGAAATTTTTCTTGGACCCGAACGTCGCCGTTTTCCCAGGTGATCTTTGCGCCGAAAAACTGCACGTCATGCTCGAAGATCATCGTAAGATTCTTCCGCGCGATCATTTGGTAGAAGTCCGCCTTGTCGCGAGTCGTTTGTCCGGGAGAGATGTCGTAACCCATGACCCATGGAATAGGGATGTGGCTGCTCGTCGGCACAAGGTCCGCCATGTAGATAATACGGTCATCGTGGGCGTGCATAAGCCACGGCGTATGGCCCTGGCTGCAAGTGTAGCGCAATTCATAGTCCCCATCAGTCAAGAGAACTCCTTCGCTACCAACATGCCAATCGACACGCCCCTGCTGCTCGAGCTGCTGAATGACGGGGGCGAAGTACTGCGTTTGGAAGGAGCCTGTGTCGCGGGCCGTAGGAGCGAGGGCATAGTCGTAGTGTTGGCGGTGCACGTGAATACGGGCGTTCGGGAACATGAACTGTCCCTGGCGGTCGCCGAGGCCTCCGACATGGTCGAAGTGCAGGTGACTGATCACGACGTCGGTGATGGCGTAGGGGGTGAGGTTGAGCTCGGACTGGAGGAGGTTGAGCAAAGAGTCATTCTGACCCACGACGCCAAATCTTTGATTAAATTTAGCGTCATGGTAATCGCCGATGCCTGTATCAAGCAAAATGACACGGTTTTCAGTCTTAATGCACAAAACGCGCAAGCTTAAATGAATACGATTTAATTCGTCCGCAGGGATCTGCTTTTCCCAGAGTGGCTTGGGGATGATGCCGAACATCGCCCCTCCGTCGAGTTTAAATGTCGCAGGGTGAAGAGCAAAATATTTGGCCATACGTCTCTCTTAAGTTTAGTTGCCGACAGACTCGAAATGCCTATAATGATTCGATATTTGCCAATCATAGTCCAGTCGTAAGTTTTCGAAGGAGTTCCAATGAATGTCCATGAGTACCAGGCCAAGGAGCTAATGCGCGCCCAAGGCATCAGTGTGTTGCGAGGTGGCGTCGCCACGACAGTTGACGAAGCCGTTAAAGTTGCCGAAAAACTCGGTGGTAAAGTTTGGGTTGTGAAGGCCCAGATCCATGCCGGCGGTCGCGGAAAAGGCGGCGGTGTAAAGTTGGCGAAATCGCTTGATGAGGTTCGCAAACATGCCAGTGAAATTCTCGGGATGCAGTTGGTGACTCACCAGACGGGTCCGGAAGGGAAGAAGGTTCTCAAGGTCTTGATCGAAGAAGGCTGCGACATCGACAAAGAATACTACGTCGGCATCGTGCTTGATCGCTCGATCGGAAAGTTCGTCATGATGGCCTCATCTGAGGGCGGCGTTGAAATTGAAAAAGTCGCTCATGACAGTCCAGAAAAGATCATCAAGTCCATCATCGACCCCGCGGCAGGTTTCACACAGGCCGCAGGTCGCAAGCTCGGTTTCGGCATCGGCCTCAAGGGTGAGCAGCTTGCGAAGGCGAACAAGTTCTTCGAAGGACTCTACAACATGTTTATGCAGCATGACTGCTCGATTGCTGAAATCAATCCGCTCGTGACGACGAAGTCTGGTGATGTTATCGCTCTCGATGCCAAGCTGAACTTCGACGACAACGCGCTCTTCCGTCACCCAGACATCGAAGCGCTCCGCGACCCCTCAGAAGAAAGTGCGCAGGAACTCGAAGCCGGTAAGTACGGCCTCTCCTACATTTCACTCGATGGGAACATCGGTTGCCTCGTTAACGGTGCGGGCCTTGCGATGGGCACCTTGGACATCATTAAGCTTTGCGGCGGAAACCCGGCGAACTTCCTCGACGTGGGCGGCGGCGCTAGTAAGGAAACCGTTGAGAAGGCTTTCTCGATCATCCTTCAAGATACAAACGTGAAGGCGATCCTCGTGAACATCTTCGGTGGCATCATGAAGTGCGACATCATCGCTGACGGTGTCATCGCTGCGGCGAAGTCACTTGGTGTGAAGGTACCTTTGGTTGTGCGCCTTGAGGGCACCAACGTAGCGCTCGGGAAGAAAATGCTCAACGAATCAGGGCTCAAGATCATCGCCGCCGATGATCTCGCCGATGCCGCGAAGAAAGTCGTCGCTGCAGCTAAGGGAGGAAACTAAGATGGCCATTCTAATTAACCGTGATACGAAACTCATTACGCTTGGCCTCACTGGCAAGCAGGGCTCTTTCCACTCTCTCCAGTGCCGCGACTACGGCACACAAGTCGTCGGTGGCGTGACTCCCGGAAAGGGCGGCATGATGCACGAAGGGATCCCAGTCTTTAACACGGCCTTCGAAGCCGTGAAGCAGACAGGTGCCAACGCGGCGATGGTCTTCGTTCCACCTCCATTTGCTGCTGACTCGATTCTCGAGTGCATCGAAATGGAGATGCCGCTTGTGATTGCGATCACGGAAGGCATTCCGGTGAAGGATATGATCAAAGTTAAGAACGCTCTCAAGGGCTCCAAAACACGTCTTATCGGACCGAACTGTCCCGGAGTCATCACTCCCGGAGAATGTAAGATAGGTATTATGCCGGGCCACATTCATATGCCCGGTCGCGTGGGTGTGATCTCTCGCTCTGGAACGCTGACGTACGAAGCCGTATTCCAGCTCACTCAGCGAAACATCGGTCAGTCGACGTGCGTCGGCATCGGTGGAGATCCTGTGAATGGCACGAACTTCATCGACGTGCTCGAAATGTTCCAGCAGGACAAAGACACTGATGCGGTCATTATGATCGGTGAGATCGGTGGTTCTGCGGAGACGGAAGCCGCTCATTGGATTAAGAAAAACTTCAAAAAGCCAGTCGTCAGCTTCATCGCTGGAGCTGCGGCTCCAGCGGGTAAGCGTATGGGTCATGCGGGCGCTATCATCTCTGGTGGAGACGATACGGCCGAAGCGAAGTTCCGTATCCTACAGGAATGTGGTGTGACGATTGCTCGTTCGCCAGCCGAGCTGGGTCAGAAGGTTGCAGAAGTCCTGAAGAAAGTATAAGTAACAGCTAACAACTCTAGATAGGAGCTTTTATGGCCATCGAAAAAACACTCAGCATCGTTAAGCCAAACTCAACTTTGGACAACAACATCGGTAACATCATCTCCATCTTCGAGAAGAATGGCTTGCGTATCTCCGCTGCAAAATTCTCTAAGCTCTCGAAAGAGAAAGCCGAAGGCTTCTACATCGAGCACAAAGAGCGTCCGTTCTTTGGCGAACTCGTTACATTCATGACTTCTGGCCCAGTTATGGTCATGGTCCTCGAAGGCGAGAACGCTGTTGCAAAGAACCGCGAGCTCATGGGTGCAACAAACCCAGCCAACGCGGCTCCAGGCACAATCCGCAAGCTCTACGCGAAGTCTGTCGGCGAGAACTCTGTTCACGGCTCTGACTCTCTCGCTTCAGCTGAGCGCGAGATCGCTTACTTCTTCGAAAAGCACGAAGTCGTTAGCCGCTTCTAGTTTTCCATCAACAAAAAGCCCCGCTTCGGCGGGGCTTTTTTGTTTCTACTTCGTCCAATCATCAGTTGCGCAATAAGGAGGCCTTCCGGAGCAATCGTTCTGATTCTCGGAGCCCTTGTACGCCCAGCGCGCGCATTCGTTATACTGGGTCACCACTTCCTCACAGCTGCCACCGATGATGCGCGAAAAGTGCACGGGTTCGAGGAGCGACGTGCGCTTGGGCTTCGTGCCTGGCACGGAGAAGCCGTTCGGTCGAATGGCGACTTGGCCGCGGGTACCGTAGACGGACTCGCTTTCTTTCGAACCACTCGGACAGCTCTCGGCGCCGTAGCTCGCGATGTCGCGGATGACTTCATCCTTTATGGCCTTGCACCTCGCATCCCCAGCGGGGCACTCGCACTTCAGTTCCATCGGAAAAACCTTTTTTAGGTCTGACGTACTCATGTCATACAGAGTAATTGTAAACTTCTCCGGAGTGGTTTCCTGTGCCTTGTTAACGAGGCTTCGGTTGTAGGGGATTTGGTTCTGGGTGTACACAGACCCGCAGTACTTATTCCGAAAATCATAATCGACGGGACCGAGGGACCAGGCGTTCGCACGTAGGCGAACGGCGTCCGCGTCGCCGGTGGCGATGAGCTTGTGGCAGTTGTCGCTTACGCAGTCGCAGCTGAGCTGTCGTGGGATGGTATCGTTGAACACCGTCCAGTGCGACTTCATGATGGAGTCGCCTGAAGGAACGGCCCGGCACTGG
>JBKHVY010000012.1:14842-23478 GCA_046569805.1 Bacteriovoracia bacterium
CGCCTTTGTACTCGTCGCACAGACCCAGAAGGTGCAGGACTTCGTGGACGATGGTCGAGCAGTTGATGTCGGCGGCGTACGCCTTCGAGTGCGAGCGCGCGCCGGTTGGCTGGATGTCGATCTCCACGGTCGGGGGCCTCTTGTTGCGCTGAAGCTTGCTCGCTTCGTCGGGAGTGAGGATCTTGATCTCGAGCTGCTCGTTGTTCGGGCCTCGCATCGCGGGGTTCACCGCACTCATGCACTGGTTGATACGGCCAAACATCTCTGCGCTAGTCACCCCGTGGCGCGACTGGACGTCGAGCGAGAGTGCGGCGACCCACTTCTGCGGACTGACCTTCGTCAGAGCGTAGTCCGCGCCGATTCCGGTCGGGCCCGAGTGTTCGTCGATGACGACCCAGTCTCCGGGGTTCATCGGTCGGCACTCGTTGATCTTCTTCGTTTCCTTGGCAAGTGCCAGGAGCTCCTCGATCCCGGTAGGGCGATTGTAGCAGATCACTTCCGTGTTTCTCCGCGAGCCCGGTGTCTGTGTCCTCAGGTGAGCATTGATGCGATCGCGGTGGGCCTGGATCTTGTCGCGGTTGTTCGGCTCGAACGCGAGATTCTGCAGGATGAGCTTCAGGCAGCTCGGATCGACTGTCGCGAGGAGTTCGTCGAAGACCGCGTCGCGTAGCGTGCTCGAGTTGTTGATCGAGGTCCGATCCGTCGCGGAGAGGGGGGCGGTGATGAGGCCACAGTTACTCGGCGTTACGCTCAGGCGCTGGCGCATCGTTTGGATCTGCGCTTGCGTGGCCGCATGAGCGGCGAGCGATGCGATGGTGAGAAGAATAATCGGAATAAGTTTTAACATGGCCTACTCCAGGTACAAGGCGCCCCATTGGCGCGCAAGGCAGCGGGTGGGGAAGCGGGGAATCTCACAGAAGAAGCGCGCGTTGAAGGGCTCGCGGCTGACCTCTTTCCCATCGCGGTAGAAGACGTAGAACTTACGAGCCTTGTCGAGCTCGACGCCGTCGACGAGGTTCAGCGAGAGCGCCTCGATCCGTTGTGCGAGTTCCGTTAGGCGCGGGTAGAGGACCGAACCCTCGATGACCTTGAAGCTTCCGACCTTGAAGTACGGTGCGTGGGGCGCGCGGTTGTGGTTGAGGTCGTTGAAGCTCGTCCCGCTCTCGGCGAGGCGCTCATCAGCACCCTTCAGCTGCTGCTCGATCTCGGCTAGTTCCTGTTTGATCGCGGCAAAATCCTTCTCGGCCGCAACGGTGAAACGACCCAGGCGATAGTCCTCTTTTTGGTCAAACCAGTTGCTTGTTTTTTTTACGATCGTCTTCCCCGATTCTTCGACGATGGCGACCTGGTCGAACCCGAGACCAGTGCTTCTTTCATGGGAAAATTTAACGGCTGCCACCGATGGCACCGAAAACAAGAGAAGGATAAGTAGCTTCATTTTGGAACTCCTAGGAACACGCGTTCGTCGTCGCAGAAGTCAGGGCGGCCCTGACAGTTATTTGTTTGTTCTTTCGATTTGTACGCCCAGACCGCGCACTGGTTGTACGTCTGCGCTCGCGTGGCGCAGGCGCCACCGGTGATGCGCTGGAACTGGTTCGGGTGCAACAGACTCGGGAGCTCCGGGGGAACCGTAAGGCCAAACACCTTGCCGTCCCACTCTTGCGGGCCCTTCTCACGTAAACCTCGGGACCCGTAGGGACAGCCGGGATTGATGTCGTCTTTCTGCTCTCGAATCTTCTGGGCAAACGTGCGAAGGCCCTCGGCGCAAGTTGTGTCACTGGGCTTACAGGTGCAGCTCGTCTCCCGCCGATGGACCACGTCTTTCCGATCGACGAACTCTTGCGTGAGCGCCACTACACGGAGGGGCGTCTCCGTCGTGAGGCTCGTCGCCGCCAGGTTCTGGCCCTCGCGCCAGCGGATCGTGGGAAGGATTTTTTCGGTGCAGTGCTGGTTGCGGAAGCGGTATTCGGTCATCGAGTAGATCGTCTTCTTTAGATAGAAGTCGCGCTTGGCCTGTTTTCCGCTCGAGAGCACGTCGGTGCACGCCGGGGCCTGGCACTCGCAGCGCAGGTTCTTCGGCATGGCCAGGTCGTAGGCGTGGCCGTTGTCGGACATGATGGAGGGTTGCCGGACCACGGCGCGGCAGGTGTGCCCGTCTCCGTCTCCGTTGTACTCGTCGCACAGGCCCGTTAGATGCAAGACTTCATGGACGATCGTGGCGCAGTTGATGTTCGCGGCGTAGGCCGCGGCGTTCGAGCGCGCGTTCTCCGGTTGGATGGTGATGCGATTGGTCCCGGGGCGCAGATGAACCGGGAGCTGCCGTGCCTCCTCGCGGGTCATGATGTTAAAGCGAAGGCTCTCCCCGCGAGGGCCTTTGAAGAAGCCGTTGGCTTCGGCGATGCAGTTTTTTATCCGAGCTTGCATCTCGTCACGCCGCTCAGGTCTTTCGTCGCGCACTTCAATCGCAATGCCGACGTCGAAGTCGCCGTCCGGGCGCTTGGTGAGCGAGTAGTCACCGCCGAGGCCCGAGGGCTGGCCATCCTGGTAGGCGATGACTTTGGTTTGTCCGGGTTTGAGGTCGATGCAGTTCAGGACTTCTCGCTTCTGGCGCAGTCCTTCGTAGAGCCCCTGGAACAGCGAGAGGGGAGACTGCTGGCAGTCACGGACGTCGCTGAGAATGCGTGTGCCGTGGTCACCCTCACTCATTGCAAGGATGTTCAGGAGATTCTGGTTGTGGCGAGCAGAAAGCTTCTTCGCTTCTCGACAGAGAGGAGTTTCGGTTGTGCGACAGTAGTCGAGGAAGTCGGGGCGCTCCCAGGGAAGGTAACCGAGGTGGAAGGCATAGCTTTGGGCGAGCGCGCGCATACAGCGCGCGTCCGTTTGCTCGCTGAGCTTAGCCGCGAACTCGGCCATGAGCTTCGGGTGGTGGGCCACGGGCACGAGTTGCTCACCGTTTTTTATGGGGTCTGTGAGCGAGTGGCACTCAAGCGGATCCTGCTCGAGTCGCCCGAAGAACTTGCGGCGCAAGTCTTGCGTTTCAACGGGGAGCTGCACGGCTTCGCGCCACATCCGGTCCTGCGGGAGGGCCCAGCTGGTCTGAGAGATGAAGCCCAGAAGGCCTGAAATTAAATACAGTTTAGTCACACCCATGAATCCCTTCCCGTCTTTAAGTTTAGCCCGCTTAGGTGGCCCGTGCGTAGGGGTGCAAGAATGACCGCCCATAAGCTCAAGAATTCTTTAGGAGGAGTGTAATTATTACCAAGTAGGTATAAATAGGCGCTGGAGTGCGTTATAAATGGAGGCTGTAGTCAGTGTCTGGAGGTTATTTTGATGTTTAATTTGGGCGAACATGTGGTTTGTCCCGGCCATGGAGTCGGACAGATCTTGAGTGTAGAAACCAAGACGATGGGAGACGCCGTTAAGTCGTTCTACATCATTAAGGTTGTGACCAATGGCATGAAAGTTATGATCCCTACGGACAGCCTCGACGGCGTTCGGAACCTGGTCTCCGTGAATGAAATCAATAACGTATTTGATCTTCTCGGTGATCGTAACGTAAAGGTCGATAACTCAACGTGGAACCGTCGTCACCGGGAGTACAGCCTAAAAGTTAAAACCGGATCTTTGATCGAAATCGCGGACGTTCTTCGTCAGCTTCTTCTCCTCAAAATGAGCAAGAAGCTCTCTTTCGGTGAGCGCAAAATGCTCGACCAGTGCAAAGAGCTCATCGTGAAGGAAATCTCCCTCTCCTCCGGCACTCCGGAGCCCGAAGTCTCTAGCAAAATTGACTCTTTATACAGCTAGTCGCTTAGGGTAGTCTGTCTCCTCGATAGGAGACAATCATGAGTGTTCGAGTCCGCTTTGCCCCATCCCCAACAGGATACCTGCACATCGGCGGCGCCCGCACGGCGCTGTACAACTGGCTCTTCGCCAAGGCCCGCGGCGGAACCTTCGTGTTACGCATTGAAGACACCGACCAAGAGCGCTCGAAGCGTGAGTACGAGGCGCTTCAGATTGAAGATCTTAAGTGGCTCGGGATCACACACGACGAGGGCCCAGATAAACCGAACCCCAAATACGCACCGTACCGCCAGATGGAGCGGCTCGACATCTACGCGCGCTTCGCCCAGGAACTCATCGACAAAGACCTCGCGTACTACGACTTCTCAACGGAAGAAGAACTCGATCAGATGCGCGCCCTCGCAGAAGCTGAGAACCGCGATCCACGCTACGACGGCAAGTGGCGCCTCCCGGAGTTCCGCGCCGAGGCCCTCGCGCGCGTGAAGGCAGGTGAGAAGGCAGCGATCCGTTTCCGCGTCCCGGCCAAGGCCTACGTCCTCCAGGACCAGGTGAAGGGCGAAGTCACATACCCTGAGGGCATGGTCGGCGACTTCGTCATCATGCGCGCCAACGGCATTCCGGTTTACAACTACTGCTGTGTCATCGACGACATGACGATGGACATCACGCACGTCATCCGCGGAGAAGATCATCTTAGTAACACCGTTCGCCAGCTCATGATCTACGAAGCCTATGGACGGACTCCGCCGAGCTTCGCCCACGTGTCGCTCCTCATTGGCAGTGACCGACAGAAGCTCTCGAAGCGCCACGGCGCGACCTCGGTGCACCTCTACAAAGATGAGCACTACCTTCCCGAGGCACTTTGTAACTATCTGACGCTTCTGGGCTGGTCGCACCCTGAAGAAAAAGACATCTTCACGAAGGACGAGATCGCCCCTATCTTCGACACCAATCGCTTCAGTAACCACTCAGCGATCTACGATCTGGTGAAGCTCAAGTGGGTCAACGGCCAGCACCTGAAGAACCTCAGTAACTCCATCCTCGTGCAGCAGTTGACCGAATTGGCCCCGAAAGAGCACCGATTCCATCAGCAGAGTGCTGAGTGGAAAGAAAAGTGTGTCGATCTCCTGAAACAGAAAGTTGATTTCCTCTCGGAGATGCTCACGATGGTCGATCAGGTCATCTTCGACGAGAACATTGAAATGAGCGATGAACTCAAAGACATTCTCTCTTGGGAAACGACACCGAAGATCATCTCCTACATCCGCGCGGAAGTCGCAGGCCTCGAGGCTCCGGCCTCGGAAGCGCAGCTCAACATCTGGAGCGAGCACGTGAAGAAAGAGCTCGGCATCAAAGGCAAGCCCCTCTTCATGGGACTGAGGGCCGCGCTGACGGGGAAGGGACATGGTCCAGATCTGAAGTTCATTATCCCGCTTACGCCAGCAGACGTGCTGAGAAAGCGCGTCGCGAAGTTCGGAGCATAAGAACATGGAGCTAAAAGTTTTTAACAACCTCACGCGGCAGAAAGAAAAGTTCACCCCCGTAGTGCCGAATAAAGTTTCTTTCTATTCTTGTGGACCCACGACGTATGATTTCCTGCACGTCGGGAACGCCCGGGCCCTAGTCGTCGGTGACCTCTTTCACCGCATCCTTCGCGCCCTCGACTACCATGTGACCTTCGTGAGAAATTACACGGACGTCGACGACAAGATCATTCAGCGTGCCAACGACCTCGGGATCGATCCCCTTGTGCACGCGCAGCGTTTCGTCGACGAGTGCCGTAAGGACATGGACTCCCTCGGAATGCTTCCGGCCACGCACACCCCGAAAGTGTCAGAGACCATGCCGGAGATCATCCAGATGATCCAAGACATCATCGCCAACGACGCCGGCTACGTGGTCGACGGCGAAGTCTTCTTCAGTGTCGAAAAGGCGGACCATTACGGCAAGCTCTCGAAGAAAGACCTCGAAGGCCTTCAGCACGGCCAGCGCGTCGACGTTGATCCACGCAAGCGTCACGCCTCGGACTTCGTGCTATGGAAGCCGGCCAAGGCCGGTGAACCCTCTTGGGCTTCCCCTTGGGGCGCAGGCCGCCCTGGCTGGCACATCGAGTGCTCGGCCATGGCGAAGAAGTTCCTCGGAGACACGCTCGACCTGCACCACGGTGGCGTCGACCTCATGTTCCCGCACCACGAGAACGAGATCGCGCAGTCCGAGGCCGCCAACAAGAAGAAGTTTTGCAACTGCTGGGCCCACAACGAGTTCCTGAACTTCGGCTCCGAGAAGATGTCGAAGAGCCTCGGGAACGTCGTCACGATCCGCAAGTTCATCGAGACGTACTCGGGCCAGGTCCTGCGCCAGCTCCTGCTCTCCGTGCACTACCGCGCGCGCCTCGACTGGACCGACGACGCCATCGCGAAAGCACTCCAGGATGTTCAGCGGATTCACGAGTTCGCCCTTGAACTCTCGGGTAAGACCGCGGCCTCGACCGGCCCATGTGATCCGGGCATAGAAGCCTACGTGACGAGCTTCATCGAAGGCTTTAAGGCAGAACTCGGAAACGACTTTAACTCGGCAGGTGCGCTCGGTCAGTTCTTCAGCTTTATCCGGGACGTCCGCCGAGATTTCCTTGGGTCAGCACTCAGCTCCGGGTCTCTGGAAGCTCTTCGAGCAGTCGTGGCTTTCGCCAACCTCGCGCTCGGGCACATCCACCCGCAGCCGCGTGAGCTGCTGAAGCAGCTCGAGTCCCTCAAGGGGGCCGGAGCCGTGGACGAGGCCTGGATCCAGGGCCTCATCGAGGAGCGAAAGAGCGCCAAGGCGTCGAAGAACTGGGCCCGCGCCGATCAGATCCGCGATGAGCTAAAGGCGAAGAACATCGTCCTCGTCGACAACAAAGACGGCTCTATCACTTGGAAAATGCAATAAGCAGGGTCAATCTGGCCCTGCTTCTCCTGATAAAATTTACATCGTCTCACATAATCCACGGCCCCGTTGGACTCTCGTATCCCGCGTATGATAATTCCCTTATTAACTAACTCAATTAAGGGGATTCCATGAAAAGCATTCTTTTCGCTCTCGCCCTGACGATCTTCGGCTCGGCTTTCGCGAGCACGACAGACCGCCAGACGGTTCGCTTCGACGGTTCAACAACGGAAGCGACGTTCCAGCTTCGCACTGAAAAGACACACACCGAATACCGCTACGAACAGGTTCAGCGCATCTGCTACCGCCAAGAGGTCACCTACCGCACTGTTTGCCGTCAGCCGACCCCGACGACTCCGGGCGCTTGCTGGAGCGAGCCCGTGTACCGCTCAGTTCCGTACACGTGCTGGGAAACAGTCGCGATTCCTTACGAAGTCTTCGACTACTACGTTGATGCTCAGGTTGCGATCAACTTCGGTGAGCTTCCGGCCGGCATGAGTGCGAGCGAGAACATCACTGCAACTTTGAACGGCGACATCCTCTCTCTCACTTCGAACGGCTCGAAGACGATGATCGTTGAACTCGCAAGCCTCCAGCAGAGCCGCGATCTCCGCGGGTCGACGATGATGATCGACGCTAAGGCTGACGTGAAGTTCCACGCCTACGCTCCGGTCGCTGCCGCTCTCGACATGAAGAACGTTTCCATCAAGCAGAACGTCATGACGTACACACTGGGCCCGGTCGCGGGACTCCAGCTCGCGCACAACCTCAAGATCATCGATAACCCGGTCATCGGTTCAAGCACCACGCTCTTTAACGGTGAGATGGGCCAGGCCCTCGCTCGCTCCGAGCGCGGCAGTGTCACGGACATGCGCATCGCCTTCGTCGACGTCCTTGGCCGTCAGCTAGGCCGCGGCCGCTACAGCATCACGGCTGAGGCGAGCTTCAAGGCCGGCGTCAGCGTTATGAACGCCGCAGAGCTCGAGAAGCTCTCAGCGTCGAAGACGATCCTCTACAAGCGCTAGCTCTTTCCTCGATCCACTAAAGAAGCCACCTCCGGGTGGCTTTTTTATTTTAAGGGACGACGAGGATGTTGATGGGCGTATCGAGGAAGCCCCGGCCGATGATCCGATTCACTACGCCATCGTCATCGATTTCGAGGACGTAGTCGTTGGTGGTATCCACCACGAGGTAGTTTCCGTTCGCCGCTTGCGCGACTCCGCGGGGAGCAATTAAGACCGATTGCGAGTTTCCGAAGACGTGGCGATCGAAGGTCAGATCGGAATTGTAGATCGAGAGGTAGTCCGTAGCGGCGCCTTCCCATGATACAAGGATCTGCCCGTTGGCGAGCTCTGCCACGCCGTGGGCTGACGTCGTGCCGGCCGGTGGAAGGGCCGTCGCCGATGCTGCGAACACGGCTATCGAATCTGGGAACTTCCGCACACCGATCGTGTTGGTCGAGGAGGCTCCGACCCAGCCGCCATCACTGAGGGCCTTAACGTCCTGGAGCGTCGTGCCCATGACGGCCGAGGGCCAGACTACGGGAGCAGTTCCGTAAGCTTCGCGCAATCCCACTTCGTTGAAGCGTTCCAGTGAGTTTAGCTCGGAGACGAGAAGGGAGCGGGAGTCGAGGAGCTGAGTGACATTCCTAACGGTTCCTGTGAACTGAGCGTTCGAATAAATGACACGCTTTGAACCGTCCCGTAGGGACACGGCCTCTACTCGATCCGGTGTTCCGTTGATTGCAACAAGAATTTCATTGGTCGTATGCATCCAACCCAGGCCACCAACGAGATCCGTTGCGAGGTCTGAGCGCCAGATAATATTCTTGTACGAACCGGAAAATTTCAGGATAGTTGACTACTCAGTATGAAACTAAGCTGCTTCTTTTTTATCCTCTTTTTCTTTTGATC
>JBKHVY010000013.1:0-23254 GCA_046569805.1 Bacteriovoracia bacterium
CGTGAGCTGCATCATCTACTTCATCTGATTTTCAAATCTCTCTGGCTCTATTATGGCTTAGAGTAATTTTTTATTTATACCATAATAAGGCATGGTAGAAATCGGATCCTCGAATCCTAGAGCGACTCACTAACTCAGTCGATTCGCTCGAAGAGCGAGACTCCGAGATCAGAAGAAAATCTAAAACGTCTCTGACTACTTCTCCAGCTCCTCGATGACATCCCACAGCTTCAGGAGCACCTGGTTCTTCGCCCGGAAGCTGGCGTAGGTTTTCTCGGGAGCTTTGTCCACGAGCAGCTGTGCGAAGAGGATGCGGCGATCGTTCTTTTCGATCCACCCCACGAACCAGCCGTGCTGAAGGCCTTGGGCCGAGCGGCCATTGCCGGTTTTGCCATAGAGCTGCCAGCCCCCCGGAAGCTCCTGGAGGTGGAGGATCTTACGCGTGAGCTCTAGTGACTTAGAAGAGACCGGCAGCTGACCGTCGAGCAGGCGCTGGAGGAACTCGAGCTGCTGGACCGGTGTGATCTTGAGCGTACTGTTGAGCCAACTCGTTTTGAGGGCGTCGGGACCAGACAGATCTTTGTTGCCGTAGCCGAAGGCGGTGACGAAGGCTTGGAACTTCTCAAGGCCCAGCCTGGCCGTGATCTCCTGCGACACCCAGACACAGCTGTCGCGCATCCATTCTTTTGGGGTGTGGTCGCCCTTGCAGACGTTGATGCCCGCGACGTGCTTCTTCGGATCGAAGGTAAACTTCGGCAGCGACTCGGATAGAAGGACCTTCGCCTCGAAGCCCATGAGTGCGATGGGAATCTTGAAGGTCGACTGTGGAGTCTGGGCCTCATCGCAGTCGCCGTCGAGACGGAGGAAGTTCGCCTTCTCGCGTGCAACGAAGAAGTCTCCGGCGAGGACATTGCTTGAGTGCAGGAATAAACCTAAGAGCAGAGCGCGTGAAAGGATGTTCATAGTAAAAGCATTCTGCCCGAACTGCACAGATCACGCAAAACGCACCGTCAAAGAATCTGGCACATTCTTCTCTTTTTCAAGTCGATATCAATTTCTCGAAACTCCACTAGCCTTGAGGAATGAAATACATCAAACACCTGATAGCTACTAGTGCCCTCTTATTAACTCTCGTCGCCTGCAGCGAAAAGGAAGAGGACGACGCCGCTGACGTCGTTGCGACTCCCACGGCTCCCGTGGCAAAAGCGACGTTATCCACCTGGAGCGTTTCTAACGGCGCCTGGTCGTTTCGTCTCGCTGACGGAGGATCGAACCTCCAGGGAACGAACTTCTCGATGACCATTCGCTTCTCCGACAATAGTGAAGTGCGCTGCCCGAACGCGAACCTCGCGGGCTCTGAGGCGAACGGTACCTACGATTCCGGTACTTGCAGCATCTTCCCTGGCCCTACTGATCCCGAAAACATGGCTGAACAAGTGTCCGCTGCCGTCTTCCAGACGGGCGGGGTCGGAACCTACGAGAACAACGGATCGAGCCTCGAACTCTGTAAGTTCAACGGCTCGTGCAGCACCTACCAGTAATCCTAGCTCTGGATAATGGCGAGGTAGATCGGCATACCGATGGTGATGTTCAGCGGGAAGGTAATCCCGAGCGCCATCGGAATGTAGAGCCCCGGATCCGCCTCGGGGACCGCAAGCCGCATCGACGCCGGTACGGCGATGTAGGACGCGCTCGCAGCGAGGACCGCCAGCATGAAACGGTTTCCAGGGTCTGCGGTCACAAATGAGCTCAGGTAAGCCACGGCCACACCGTGGACGAGGGGAAAGACGAGGGCGAAGACAGCGGTGGGAACACCGTAGCGAATGCAGCCACCGATCCGGCGCGCCGTCACCATTCCCATCTCCAAGAGGAAGATGGAGAGGAAGCCCTTAAATATGTCCGTCGTGAACGGCTTGATCCCTTCGGCCTGCTTCGAGTCGGCGATCATCCCAATCACTAGACTTCCAATGACCATCACCACACTTCCGTTGGTGAGCGAGTGCTTCACGATCCCGAGGAGGCTTCCTGACTCGGCGGGAGCGTCCTCACGGAACTTCTTAATCAAGGTGACACCGACGATGATCGCCGGAACTTCCATGAGCGCCATCACAGCGACCATGTGGCCTCCGAAGGTGATCTGCGAGTAGTCGAGGAAGTTCGCCGCAGCAACGAAAGTGACCGCACTCACTGACCCGTAAGCGGCAGCGATGGCACCAGCGTTCGGTACGCCAACGCTCTTCTTGAGCAGGAAGAACGCCGAGATCGGAATCAGAAACGACATGGCGAGGCCGAACCCGAGTGTCGCGAGGATCTCACCGTTGAGGGCGCTGTGACTCAGTTCCTCACCGCCCTTGAAGCCGATCGCGAAGAGCAAGTAGAGAGAAATGAACTTAATGGTCTGGGCCGGAATCTCGAGGTCACTCTTGATGATGACGGCGATGATGCCCAGGACGAAAAAGAGCAGCGTCGGGTTCGTCAGATTGCTGAGCAGAATCTCGGTGTTCATCGGTCCTCCTGGGTGTGCAACTGTTCGTGGGCGATTTTACGAGGAAGGGATCTAATTTGTCGATTTTTCGTGTGTGCGCAAGGTCCGAGAGCGCCGGATGTGCATGAATTCACGAGGCGTGCTTGTCACCACTCTGGCGTATGTTACTATAAATATTCGTACTCACCGAGGACTAGAGCATGGCCGTTGTTGGCGATAACCTCACGAAAATGTCGACCTGCGACTCACTTTACAAGCCCGTCGCGCAGTCGAATGACATCAAGATCCGCTTCAACCTCGAGCTCCTCAAGGGCTGCGAGTTCCAGTGTGCCGGCTGCTACGTGAACCGGAACAATACCTACACCGCGAACGACCTCGAGGTCATCTACCGGGCGATGAACGACTTCCGCCGCGAGGGCTACGTGTTCGATGAGATCATCTTAGGGCCCACGGACTTCTTCGGTGCCTACAACACGATCGATCTCCTCGAGCATCCACTCTTCCAGCGCCTCTTCGACCAGAAGCTCGTGCTGACGCTCCTCACGACGCTCCAGACGGACCCCGAGGAGATCAAGCGCCGGATAATGCTTGTGAACGAAAAGATCGGGTCGAACATCGAGCTCGAGATCCTCATCCCGATCCACGTCAAGAAGATCATCGCCCGAGACGAAGCCTACGTCCGCGACCTGAAAGAGCGCATTAAGCTCCTGGAGCTCTTCGACTGCGAAGTCGAGTACGCCATGCAAATGAACATCCAGGACATGTCCTACCTCGCAGGCTTCGACCTTAAGGCGATCAGCGACTACGTCTGGAACGAGTTCCAGACCATCACTGAGTTCAACCCATCCTTCCTGCGATCAACCAATGCGGGATTGAACCTCCAGACGATCGGCGCCTGGAACCAGATGCTCTCTGAGTCGATGAAGGATGAGTACACCTACGGCGATGAGCGCATTACGTTTACCATGGCGAACCCGAACCACGCCGGGTTTAACGAGATCACCTACAACTTCCACAAGGGTGCGTTCTACAACTGCCCGTTCATCTACGAGAACGTCTTCGATCGGAGCGAGAGCTTTAAGATCCCGGCAGCGTCGGCGGATGGCTTTTACCTCGCGAGCGACTTCACGAAGCAGAAAGACCGTGTCGACCAGCAGCAGCTTGCCTACCTCAAGAAGACCGATGAATGCGAAAGTTGTCCACACGCCATGTCCTGTGTCAGTAAGCAGGTTCTCTTCTACATGGAGAACAAGGACATCAAGCGCTGTATCCTTGCCAAAGACGTCCTCGACCTCTACCTCGACAAGGTCTAGAGCGAGTTCTTGATCTGGGCCCACTCGCGCGCGAGCTGATCGCGATTCGCAGGATGGGCGATGCTGATCAACGCCTGAGCGCGCTCGTTGAGAGTCTTCCCGTACAAGTTCACCGCACCGAATTCGGTGACGACGTGATGCACGTGGGCCCGAGTGGTCACAACTCCTGCTCCGGGCTTAAGGCTCGCAACGATCCGGGAGACACCCTTACCGCTCTGACTGGTCATAGCCATGATGGGCTTCCCCCCCTCCGAAAGTGCTGCGGCTCGAATGAAGTCCATCTGGCCTCCGACGCCGGAGATGACTCGATGGCCTACGGAATCGGCGCAGACTTGGCCCGTGAGGTCGATCTCGACCGCCGAGTTGATCGCCGTCACTTTCGGGTTCCGCATGATGTTGATCGGATAGTTAACGTAGGAGGCCTCGAGGTTTAGCACCGCCATGTTGTCGTCGACGAAGTCGTAGAGTTCCTGCGAGCCGATGAGGAACGCCGACGTCGACTTCCCCTGGTGGAACTTCTTGTGCTAATTGGTGATCACCCCGCGCTGGATAAGTTCGAAGGCCCCATCCGACCACATCTCGGTATGAAGCCCGAGATTTTTGTGGTGGACGAGGTAGCGCGCGGCTGCGTTGGGGATCGCTCCGATCCCAAGCTGAAGAGTGGCTCCGTCGTCGACGAGTTCGGCCACGTTCTTTCCGATCTGAAGCTCCGTTTCCGTGAGCGGTGCGGAGATCACGCGATGGATCGGCGCGGAGTGCTCGACCGCGAAGTCGATGTCGTCGACGTGGATGAAGCCGTCTCCGTGGACACGCGGCATCTGCGGATTGATGTGCGCGATGACGATGCGTGCACACTCGACGGCGGCCTTCGCGACGTCGACGCTGACCCCGAGCGAGACGTGTCCGTGGGCATCGGGAGGCGAAACTTGAATCAGGGCGACGTCGACCTTCTTGATGCCCCGGCGAAAGAGTTGTGGAATCTCTGATAAAAACACCGGGCAGTAGTCGATGCGATCGTAGTCAAGCTTCCCGCGGAGATTTTTTCCCGTGAAAAGGTTCGTAATACGAAACTGAGAGTGTGTTGCCGCAGCGTACGGACACTCGCCTTCCGTGTGAATGTGGATCATCTCGATGTTCTCGAGGTCACTAAACTCCTCCGCGAGAACCTTCACCATCTCTATGGGTGTCGCCGCTGCTCCGTGAACAAAGATCGTCGAATTCGAACGGATCGCCCGGAGCGCCTCACTAAAGCTCAAACACATTTTCATAGAGAATCCTTTTTAAGGCACGAGGAGCCACACGAGGAGTTCCTCGTCGAAAGCTTCTTCGTCTTCCATCTGCGGAGCGTGACTGCTTCGCTGATAAATTTTAAAGTTCAAGCGCTGGAACTTCGACCGAACCGGGTGCCACGTAAAATGCGGCGGCACCAAGAAATCGTGAAGGCCCAGTGCGATGAACACCGGCAAATATAAGTCCTCGAGCCCCTGAGAGATATCAATCTCGCGGAACACGTTGCCCCAGAGGTGATCCATGATCGGCATGTTGACCGTCACGCCCTGCCACAGCGGAGTCGCATCAAACCGATAGTCGTACCAGCTGCGAGGCCCGAGTGCGAGACAGTGGGTAATGAAGCGACGCTCAGGGGACTCCGTGAGATCCTTCTGGTATTGCGTCGTTCGACGGTAGAGCCATTCCTTGCGCTTCGGACAGACGACATCGGCGAAGTGCTGCTCGATGAGGCGCTGGTTCTCTTCGCTGTAGCTCGGAGCTGCTGCGATCATCACCACATGAGACACGTGCTGCGGAAATTTCTTGGCGTACTCGATGGCCATGAGGGCATGTGCAGAGTGACCGATGACCACAACGGTCCCGAGCTTTAGCTCTTGGCGCAAGAATTCGATGTCGTCGAGGACCTCGTCGAGGGAGCAGATCGCCTCAGGGTCTGCAGTCTCAATCTGCGCGAAGCCGCGGTGATCGATGAAGGCAAAGCGCAGGTGCTGCTTAAGATTGTCCGAGAACGTCTTTGGGTAGTAGAGCGCACTGCCAATCACGAGAGCGGGTCGACCTTGACCTTCGAGCGTATAGCCGAATTGGTAGCCCGCCCGACCAATAAATCCTACGTCTGCTTCCATGAAACTCTCCTCTCCCAACGTCCCCACTCAGGTTCCATGAAATTACCACCTCCTAGAGCGCGGTGGCCATTGTCTGACTTCTACCGTCAGGCACTGATCCTTCAAGCTTCTCTCGCATGAGGTCGATAAAATCACTGTGAAAATTTCGCTCCTCACAACTATCGCTCTCCTCGTACTCGCGGCTTGTAACAAAGCCGATGAACGCAATTACGATCTTGATCCGAGTACGATCTGCGAGGGCGTGCGCATCCTCGGAGTGAGCGGCACCGCCCAGTGTAGTGGGACGAATCCACCGAGCACGGTTCCCACCACACTCGACGTATCGCAGACGTTCGTCGCCGGCTCCTTTAACGCGCTCTCGAACACACCAGACGCCGCGAGCGTCTGCGCTGGCACCTCCGTCTTCGGAACTGCAGGAACCGCACTCTGTAGCTTCGCGCAGATCACCGCGTCTGGGATGCACCGCTCGCAGGGAACAGCGCTCATGAACCTTGCCACCGAGGCCACGGCGACGAGCTACGCCAGTGGCTACCGTCTCGTCCCAGAGCTCACCGAAGACGACACCGGCGGAAGTGGCACGGTCATCCCCGTGGCGCGGCCTGCGGTCGACTGCGGGAGCACCGGCACCATCGCCGCACGCATCGCGAACTGCGCCCTCCTCAATCCGAGCGCCGCGAGCTGGGACGGAACCGTCAACGGAAACGCCGGACAGGGTCGCTGGCAGCTCGTCTCGCGCATGAGTGGCCACGAGGCATGGCGCGACCAACAAACGGGCCTCGTGTGGAGCGAAGCTTCGGACGCCGGTGCCGACTGGTGCGACGCCTCTGGCAACGGTGACGCCGCCGACGGCTTCTTCTGCAACGGAAACCTCGAGAGTGCCTGCGCCGAATTCGCGGGGGCCAACGAACTGTTCGTGGGTGACGACTACCTCGGGGGGTCATACGCTGACCAGAAAGGCGGCCTCGGCGCACTCACCGTGCCCTCCGTGCGCTGGCGCCTACCGACGAAGTACGACTACCAAACGGCGGATAACCATGGCCTGCGCTTCGTCCTCAAGACACCGGGAGCGAACCGTCTCTTCTGGACCGCGACCGTGAGCAACGCGAACGCCGCCGAGGCCGTGGTCTTCGACGACGAGCAGGGCCTCGTCTCCACCGTTATCCGCTCGAGCGCCTCCGTGCGCATCCGCTGCGTCGCCGCGACTCCGCTCCCCTAGTCCGTCAGACACTCCGACCCCACCACGTACTCACCGCGCAGCCACGCGGCGATTTCTCGGGCCAAGGGATCGGAGAAGTGAGTCAGCTCCGAGAGGTCGGAGGCCTTGTGCTCTGGAGTGATCTGGTCAAGACCGAGGCTCAGGTAGGCCTCGCGCCGGCGCCGTAGAAAGGCTCTCATCTCAGGCGTACAGAATTCGTCGATGGCGCGTTCAAACGCGTCCTCTGCAGTCTGACCCTGCAGCGTTTTATGAGCGGCCAGGAACATCAATTTCGACGCCTCCGCTTGGTTCATGAGGTTAAGCCCCACCGAGGTCACGAGATCACCCGAGAGCTCCTCGCGGCCCGTGAAGGGCTTGAGCTTAAGGAACTTGCAGTTCTTCGGGCCATCGTTGGCGAAGAAGTTCTCCCACAGAAACGGTGCGCGCTTGAGAAGTGTCCGCACCTCCTGCAGGTGCGCAGCCGGAATCTCCGGTGAGATAACTTTGGGGCCTGTCCACATCAGTTCCACGTGGGGTGAGATCGTGGCGATCTCAGTGAAATAATTTTGTGGTCTTTGGCCAAAGACTTTATCGAGGATCGGATCGAAGCAGTAGAACGAAGGGCAAAAGGCGATCCGCTGCTTAAACCGCGCGCGGATGAAGTCCACGACAGCGATCTGGGCGGCAGCAAGATTCTCCGTCACCGGCATGTCGTCGAAGAAGACGCCCATGAGATCGATGCCCACGTGCTGAAGCTGTCCGAGCTTTTCACTTAAGATTCGTTCGTCCTCGGGACTCAGTTGGGTCCCGATTCCGAAGGGACTGAATCCCACGCCGAAGCGCACCCCATGAGAGCGGAAGTGGCGCGATAGATCAGTGAGCTTCTCCAAATACTCCGCGTCCCAGGGAGAGCGCCAGTCCCGGCGTAAGTGAGGGTCTTGCTTGGGAGCGTAGATGTAGAATGAATCAGGGAACGCTGCGAGGAAGGGCGCCAGCGAGCGGCGCGCCGATTGCGGATACTGCGGGCCAAAGAAGCCTTCGATGATGCCGCAGCTCATGGATCCGGATGTCGTCATGAGGCTATTATGGCATAAAAAAAGGCCCCATTCGGGGCCTTTTCGAGGCAGGTTCTAAAGTTTTCTTAGCGACGGCTCATCCACTCTTCGCACTCTTTCTTTCCGCCGCCGAGCCAGCGACTGACAGAACCAGTCACCGCTTCGACGCACGCCTGGAAGACTTCGCCGCGGACGAAGTCGTTACGGTCGACGCGCGCTGGGCGGCCAGAAGAGTCACGGCCGAGGAGGTTCGTTGCAACTGTAGATGGGAACCAGAAACCCTCAGGAACGATGCGGTAGTAGCAGTCGTAGGTTCCGTAGCGAGTCGTCTCCGGGAACGTGCGACCCTTGAACATCATCTCGATCAGCTCCGTGTCGGTGTCCTGGATGGCGCGGCAGTTTGTGCTGCCCGTGAAGTACTTGAGCCATGGGTTAATCTGAACTGGACCACGAATGCCCCGCGGGAAGCCAGCGTCCATCATCCACAGGACTCCGCCTTCGTTAATCACGGGAGCCACGTGGTACCACCAAGTCTTGGTAGTGCCTTCGCCTGTTTTCTTTGTGTAAAAGAGGAAGAGCTTCGCTGTGTCGACGTCGAAGTAACGGTCGAAGTCGTACGACCACATGTGCGCGCGGTTAGCGCAGATCGAGCCGCCGAGCTTAATGAACGAGCGATCCATTCTCGAGAAGAGGGCTTCTTTGTTGTAGCCCTGGCGGAGGATGTCACGAAGGACGTAGTTATGTGTCTCAAGCGTGATGTCCGTCGCCTGTGCGAGACTCGAAAAAATGAGTGTCAGCAGAATGAAAAGTTTCATATCTTCCCCTGTTAGGTTGAATAAAGTGTTGGAGTGTGTACCGCGTTGAATGCAGACCGTAAACCAGGGTTAAAGGAAAATAAATCTTGGCCAAACAGTGGTCATAACGCACCCCAAAGGTGTCAAAACTTTTATCATTTTTAAACAAATTCTCTGAATTTTTGCCCCAAGTCAGGCCTGACTCAGGCAAAAAAAATTTTAAAATGCCCTCAAGAAATAAATAGGCCGCATTGCATTAAGAATGCCTAGGGAACCCCGAAAAGAAACCACCTCTCATGTTGAGAGGAAAACAAAAACACAGAGTATGGATGCTCGTCGTTTTCTCACGGTTTGGGAAAAAGTCTACCAGGGATCGGGTAGGGTGCTAACCAAGGAGGATTACAGATGGGTTTTCGTATCAATACTAACATTTCGTCCATTTCAGCCCAGCGCAGCCTCGGGGTGAACAACCGAGAGAGCGAGAACAACCTCGCTAAGCTCTCGTCTGGATCACGCATCACGAAAGCCTCCGACGACGCCGCCGGCCTCGCCATCTCCGAAAAGATGAAAGCAAACATGCGCTCACTTAAGCAAGCGGACCGCAACGCCAACGACGGTATCTCGATGATCCAAACCGCCGAAGGCGGCCTGAACGAAGTATCGTCGATCCTAACACGCATGCGCGAACTTGCCATCCAGACGGCATCAGACACCGTCGGCGACTCAGAACGCAAGATGACGGACATGGAATACCAGAACCTGAAAGAAGAGCTTGATCGTATATCACAGGTCACGGAGTTCAACGGCCACAAACTCCTCGACGGGAGTAAGGAGCGCTTCGACTTCCAGATCGGTGCGAACAATAATGACTTCCAGGACCGCATTGGCTACGACGCCCAACAGGTCAACGCGCGCGTCGACACGCTTGGTGTATCAGAGCTGAGCGTCGGGACCAAGGAGAGCTCGCAGACATCCCTTGCGTCGGTCGACGCTGCGATCGAGAAGGTCTCGGGCTTCCGCTCGTACCTCGGTGCGATCCAGAACCGCTTGGTCTCCACCAGCAACAGCTTGCAGATCAACGTCGAGAACATCGCCCAAGCGAACTCGCGGATCCGCGACGTGGACTACGCCGAAGCGACGGCGATGCAGGCGCGCAACTCGATCCTGAACTCCGCGGGTACTTCGGTGCTTGCCCAGGCCAACTCCAACGGCCAGAACGCGTTGAAGCTCATCGGCTAAGACTTCTTCGGGGCCCCGTTCTGGGGCCCCTTTTTCTACCCTGTTCATTTTACAAAGTTCCTACCGTCTGCGCCTCTCGGAGTGGTACTCAGGGTCAATGAAAACCACCCTCCTCCTCGCCCTCCTCGGGGCCTCTGCCGCCCAGGCGGCGACCCTCATCCTTCCGACGACCCCTGCGGATGTAGGGACGCTTCTCACGGACACCGCGCACGTCAGTGTGGGTGAAGCCCGGGAGCTCTGCCGCCACCTCACCGACGACGATGTCGTCGAACTCGGAGGCTTTCCGGTCTCGAAGCGCCCGAAGGGCATGAAGCGCCACGTGAAGCACCTGTGCGAGAAGGTCGACCTCCTCATCTGGGAAGAGCGCACAGTGCTTGCTGAGGAGCGCGAGGCGCTCTATGAGCTACGCCTCCTACACGCCTCGCTTCTGCAGAAGGGCCGGGCTGACGCAATCGGCATGACTCTCCGAGGAAAGCTCACCATGGGCCTCTACTCGATCCTCACGCCCTTCACGCTCACCTTCAAACACGAAGTGAGCGCTCACGAAGCGACGAACCTCCCGCTCACGAAGCCCCTCGCCGCCTACACCCCGAGTGAGCTCGCGGCTCTCGACCCCGCGGACTCGCCGTTCTTTGAAAACGTCACCGACGCGAATCCGCACAAGCGCTTCGGCGAGCTCGCGAAGAAAAAGAAGATCGACGTGCGCGAGAAGATGGCGGTGGTCTTCGACGGCGTGAGTGACAACGGCAGCGCCCCGAAGATCAAGGTCATCGATTCGCAGAACGCCGAGGACGAATGGTCCCTCAAGTGGGGCGACGAGGTCCACACCGACGTCGTCGGCTCGCGCCTCTTCGCGGCCCTAGGTTTCGACGTCGACCACCCTTACTACCGGACCAGAGATGACGTCTTCGTGGTCTTCCCGCAAAGCCTTCCGGTGAAGAACGCCGAAGACATGCTGGCGCAGATCAAGCGAACCTTTAAGATCGACGTCACGCCCTTCGTGTCGACGACGGGTATCGTCGGCGACGCAGAGATCGCTCGCACCAAAGAGCTCGAGGCCTATCGCGGGCTTCCCTACGTCACGTTCAAAGAATGCGCCATCGAGGGCCGTCCGGATCGTGTGAAGCGCCTCGGTTCGATTGCTCCAACCGCCGTCGGAAATCCAGGCCGCCGCGAACTGCGGGGCGCACTGCTGGCACACATGTGGCTCGACAACTGGGACGTGCGCGAGGAGAACACCCTCCTGAGCGTGAACCACCTCGGGAAGTTCAAGTACAAGACGCGCGGGAGCTTCAGTGACCTCGGGACCTCGCTGGGCGTGAAGCTCAATCTTCCCCGCGGTGACTTCCGCGTAGGCCTTCCGAACCAGTTCGGGTGGAACCTCGTCAAGAGAGTCTCCCCGACGGAGATCAGCTTCCACGGCGTGATGAACTCGCGCATGGCCCCGTACAAAAATGCGACCTACGCGGACCTGAAGTGGATGGCGTCGAAGATCGCGCGCGTCTCCGGCGAGACGCTAGGGAAGGTTCTCGAAAAATCCGGCTGGCCCGCACCGATCCAGGCGATCTACTTCCACAAGCTCGCCGCGCGCCGGGCGCAGATCCTCGACGCCTTCGGCATCCCGGACCCCCATCCCATTGCCTTCACCGAAGACCTGACGGTCTCGTACAAGGGAGAGGTTGTGGTTCGCGAGGGCCGCCTCCTCAAGGACATCGACGCTGAAAATCACCCCATCGGCTTCCGCAACACTCGCGGCCGGGTCAGGAATTACGGGAGAGACCTATGAAGCACCTCTTTGCCTCCATTCTCTTCTTGCTGTCCATCGTCGTCGCCCGGGCACAAACCGAAGAGCAACGAAAATATGTTTTCCCGGAGCTCTCGGAACAAACCCTCCAGACCGTGAGCATCGGCGCCGTCGTGAATGGCCTGACCATTCAACAGCACTCGGTCTACGAGTACCAAGACCTCTACCTCGACACGGACGACCTGGATCTCCTCAAACGAAACTTGAGCCTTCGCATCCGCCGGCGCGACTACGGCAACGGTACCATCGAGTACGGCATGCAGCTAAAGAGCGAGATGCTGAAGGCCGGCGACGTGCGCATGGAAATCGACGAATCAGAGCTCGACTACATGACCATAGTCTACCGCGGACAGCGGCGTTCGCTGGAAGGTGTCCTGAACAACATCTTCGATAGCTTCTCCCAGAAGCTCGATTCCGGAAGAGTTGTTGATCTCGCCGGAGACGGCCTGCTCCAGGAAAACCTCGAAATTCTTAATGCATGGCTTCGCTTCAAAGCCGAGAGCGCCATCGCCCCACTCCAGAAACTACGGACGCTGGGCCTTTCACTCGCGAAACGTCAGACTCTTGCGGTAAAGCTGATCGGCCGATCGGTCCGCACGCGCTCACACGTATACATTGATCGCCGCAACACTGATCCGGAACTCGTCGCCTTTCCGGCGTCGAGCCGTCCGAGTGCGGAGACGCCCGAGCGCCTGCGCGACGTCGATCGGATCTGGACCATGGAAGCGTCGTTTGACCGCGCGCAGTTCTACAGTATCGTGTCGAACCGAAATCACTTGATCAACGAGTTCGAAGTTGAGAATAAATACTTACCGCACGCGAACAGTCGTGAGCTCATCGAGCGCTTCGAAGCGGGTCTCCTAAGCGATTTAGGCGCGAGCATTAACCTCGAATCAAAGTATCTCCAGTCGATGAAGGCGCTAGGCTTCGCGGCAGAATAAGGAAAACCATGACAACTTTTACCTCGGCGGCCATCAATCTTCGCAAAGAAAAAACGGCGAAGCGCCTTGCGCAGGTCCTCAAAGCAGGGGACGTGGTCCTGGTCTTTAGCGGCGAACCGATGCAAAAACCTGGGGGCCATGATCAGACCTATGATTTTCTTCCTCATCCTGACTACCTGTGGCTCACGGATTCTCGCCGGCCCCATGGCGTGAGTGCTTTTTCTCTCGAAGAAGGCTGGATTGATTTCGTAAAGCCGATTAGTCGCGAAGAAAAGATTTGGGAAGGCGGCGGAACAACGATCCCGGGTCGTCCCGTCGCAGACTTCGATGCGTGGTACGAAGCCTTTAAAGCTAAGCGAACGTTCTGCCTAGGACTGCGAGGGCTAGCACACTCACAGATCAAGTCCGAATCAGACGACGTTCTGGCCGATGTGCAAGAAGCCTTCAACGAAGTTCGTCGCATCAAAGACGCCGAAGAGGTCGCCCTCATTCGGCGCCTGGCCCTGATGGCGAACCACGGCTACGTCGCTGTTAAAAATCTCATCCGTCCAGGGCTCACTGAGCGCGACATTCAGATCGCCTACGAGACGGAGGTTTTCAAGGCCGGTGCCGAGAAGATGCCTTACGGATCGATCGTCGGTACGGGGACGAACGGCGCGATCCTCCACGCTTCTCCGTCGAGCCGCGTGGTGAAGGCCGGAGAGATCGTATTGATCGACGCCGGTGCGGACGTGAATGACTATTGCGTCGACATCACACGCGTGTTTCCTGCTGATGGGAAGCTGACTGCCCAACAAAAAACGATCTACGACCTTGTCCTGAAGGCGCAGCACACCTCCATCGCGCTCTGTCGGCCCGGCGTCGAGTGGCACGAAGTCCACAAGGCCTCGGCGCGAGTCTTCGCGCATGGTCTCGCCGAACTTGGTCTCATAAAGACGGATCCAGAAACGGCGCTCGAGGCCGGAGCGGCTTCGGTGTTCTTCCCCCACGGCGTCGGTCACATGGTCGGCCTGCGCGTGCGCGACGTCGGCGGTCGCTTCACGAAAGACGCACGCACGGCCTTCGGTGTCCGCGTGCGGGTGGACATGCCCCTGCAATCAGGTTTTCTCATGACGATCGAGCCAGGCCTCTACTTCATCCAGGCCCTCATCGACGACGCGGAGACGCGCACGAAGTTCGCGGACCACATCAACTGGTCTGAGGTCGAGAAGTGGCGCGACTTCGGCGGCATCCGCCTCGAAGACGACATCCTCGTCACAGACAGCGGACCGCAGAACCTCACCGAGGTCGTCGCGAAGCTTTAAAACTTGTGCTGCAGGTGAAGTTCTTCGAGTCTCTGCTCGATGAGCTGACAGTATTCCGTGACTTGTTCCGGTGAAGCGTCGGCAGGTATCATGATCGGCGCTCCACAGGCGATGCGAATGGTGGCGAAGGGCTTCGGCAGCTTGAAACGATCCCAGGATTTAAACTCCCAGAAAGAGTCCGCTTCCGCGACGACAGGAATGATCGGTGCTTGTGTCTCTTTGGCGATGACAACGATCCCTGGCTTGCAGGTGTGCCGTGGCCCCTTCGGTCCATCGATCGTGATCCCTCCTGACTGGCCCGCACTCATGCGCTGGATGTAGGTCCACATCGCCTCCTTGCCGCCCTTGTCTTTGTTGTTTTTCTTCGACGAGCCGCGGACCGAATGGAAGCCGAACTTCTGGCACACGAACGCCGCGTAGTCACCGTCCTTGCTCCGCGAGGCGAGGGCCATGAAGGGCTCCGTCCAGGCGTATGCACTTAGAAGTGAGAGCACTTGCTCGTGCCAGACCGCGAACACAAACGCGTTCTTCGGGTTGAGGTCTTTGACCTTCGCACGATGTTCGGTTCCACGGAACTCGAACTTCTGTGTAAGACGAATCGACCAAACGACGAACCAGATGATGTTCTGCAGGACTCGATGAATCATTGGAATCGACTACGCCGTCAACTGTCGGCAGATCTCTGCGACAGTTGCGGGGTCTACGGGCTTACGATCATTGACGTTGATCTGGCGACCCAGGACGTTCATGCCGATGTAGGAGAGCTGCAAACGGAGCATGATCAGGAACTGGGCGCCGTCTCCGCCGGAGTGCGTGGCGATCGCCGCGGGCTTCGAGTTGAAGTGCACGCGCCAGTCTTTCGCTGAGGTACTCGCCCAAGCGATGAAGTTCGTAAGGACCGGCGGGATACCACCGTTGTACTCGGGGCCTGTGAAGACGAAGGCGTCAGCGGCGAGCGCTTCCTTGAAGGGCTCGAGGACTTGAGCGCCGGTGACCTTTCCATGCTGGTTCGGTGAGTAGAGCGGGAGATCGTGCGCGACGACGTCCACGACGTGAACTTTGTGGCCCTGGGACTTCAAGTGTTCTTCGAAGGCCTTCGCGAGGACCAGGTTCTTTCCGTTACTGCCAGCGATAATGGTAATTGTCTTCATGGGATTCCTCTCAAATGTCACGCAGCCAATACTGCAGGGTTTTGGCGCTTTCCTGTGTTTCGTCTATTTGCTTCCAAGTCATAGTACATGTCAAACCGGGAACGGAATTAAATCCGAAACTTTGCCACAGGCCGTCTAAGGGTTGATAGTTTTTTGGTCGCAGTGGATGGTCACTCGCCCGCTGGACGGCACAGAACGCAGCTTTCTTTATTCCGGGATACGACTCCGCGTGCTTCAAGCGTTCGACGAAGAAAGCCTTCCCAGCGCCGCGCCCGCGGTAGTCTGAAAGCAAGACCGATTCTCCGAAGTACATCACAGTCTTTGGGTCGATACCAGCGTTCGCGAGCGGCCGCTGCAGACTCTGATCTTCGTCGCTCATGGGAATGACCGTTGAGGCGCCCACGACTTTGTCTTGGTCACGGCACAGAACGACGCGCGCCCCAGGTGACTGAAAATAGGTTTCTAAATATTTGTGCTCGTAATCGATGTTTCCGTCGTAGAGATAGGGGAAATCACGGAAGACGGTCATCCGCAGCTGCGCGATCTGTTCCAGGTATTTTTTCGCACTGCTAGCATCTAAAATCTCAATTTGAAGTCCCGCGGCCATGTGCTACGCTCCTAGCATGAAAAATTCTCTCTCTATCATCGAAAACTATTACCGTGCCTTCAACGAAAAACGCTTCAGTGACATGCTCGCTTTGCTGCACCCCGATGTCGTTCATGACATCAATCAGGGAGAGCGCCAGTCCGGAAAAGCGACTTTCACGAAGTTCATGGAAGGCATGAACCGTCACTACGACGAAAACCTTACGGACATGGTCATCATGGCGAACGCCGATGGGTCTCGTGGAGCAGCGGAGTTCATCTGCAACGGAACCTACCTCACGACCGCCGAGGGCCTTCCACCAGCGAAGGGCCAGAAGTACCGCCTTCCTGTGGGTGCTTTCTTCGAAATCAAAGATGGCCTTATCGCGCGCGTAACCAACTATTACAATCTGCAAGATTGGATCGACCAGGTTAACAAGTGAAACTCGGAGCCGTTTCTTTTCCTCTGACCGAACCACGCAACTTTGATGCCTGGACGCGGGAGGCGACGAAATGGCTCTTGCTCGCTTCTGATGAAAAAGTTGAGCTCCTGGTTTTTCCCGAGTACTTCACACTCGCCCTCGAAACAGATGCGAAGTTTCGGACCTGGTTCGATGCCGAGTTTACTCAGCTCTTCTCGAGCTTCGCTCGAAGCCATCAGATGACAATCCTTGCCGGCACCCACAACATCGGCACCAATACTGCGGCCCTCTTCTTGCCCTCGGGTGAACGACTGCTCCAGCATAAAATTCATCTGATCCCCTCAGAAACGGAGGAGGAGCCCCTCATAACTCCTGGCACGGAACTCCTGGTGGTACCTTTCGCTCACGGCAAGTTCGCAACCACTATTTGCTACGACGTCGAGTTCCCGGAGCTCACCCGTGCGGCGGTTAAGGCCGGAGTTAATCTTCTTTTGTGCCCCTCATGGACGGAGAAGGCAGATGGGTTTCATCGCGTGCGCTACTGTGCTCACGCCCGCGCCGTGGAGAACCAGCTCTTCCTCGTGCACGCGCCGCTGGTGGGAAGCTTCTCTCCCTGGGGCGTGAACGAAAACGCCTGCGGCTCGGCGGCGATCCTCGCACCGAGTGATCCTGCGTTCCCCGCGAACGGCGTCTTGAGCGAAGGTCCGTGGAGCGAAGCGGCCCTGGTGACCGCAGTGGTGGATTTCAAGCTGCTCGATAACGTTCGCCAGAGGGGCGCCGTCCGCACCTGGCGCGATTTTATGCATCCCCCGAAGTTTGAGGTGAAGCCATGCTAGCAACTCTTCTGCTTACTTTCTCAGGTCAGTTCGCGGGCCCGGGCGTAGCGATTACACCACGCCGCGAGCGAACTTGCCGCGAGATCTTCGTCGACGTGAACCTGATGGCCTCGACCTTTCGTTTGCACCAAGGTGGCTACATCTGCCAGGACCTCCAGGCCACCTACGACTCGTACCAGATGTCGATCGTCGACGGAGACCTATTTTCCGGATCACAGAAAGTAGGTCGCGTGACGACAGAGGCGCTGGAAATTTCTTACGAGAATGACGCCGAAGGCTTCACCTATGGTTTACGTCTCAGGCCCACAGCAGCCGGTGGCTTGAGCTATGAAGAAACTTGGCGGGAGGGTGAGAAAGAGGCCCTGCGCGTTTTTGGTAAGCTTGATCGTCTCAACTAATTTCGCGAGGTATCCCTATGCGTTTTGTGTTTTTCCTCATGGTGCTCGCCATTTCGCCGACCTTCGCAGCAACCTATATCCCCTTCGAGCGCGATCTTCCGCGCATTGAAAAGTGCGCCTTCACCGCGAGCCGCAACGACGAATCTTCTTTCTACCGGACGCTCTACTGTGGAGCCGCCGATGAAACTCTCTACATCAAAAGCCGCATGATCCACAACGTGGGGCCAAATGACATCATCGACAACATCCCCGAGGGCTTCGAGTATCCGAACCGCTCATGGGAGTTCGTAACGGGAGACAACTCTCGTCGCGACACCTGGCTCTGGATCAGCGATGACCCAGGTACTGGCCGCACCTCCGATTTCATGGAATCCGCGGTCATGCTCCTTCCTCGCACGTATCGTACACACATCGCGATGTCTGGCGACGAACTCGTCGTAACACTCACCACGGGCGAAGTGGTTCGGTTTCACCAGAAATACAAGACGATCACCGAGGGAATCCTGCACGAAGAGCCCCTCGATACAAACCCCGACCGTGATGCCAGAAACTTTGCACGCTTTACCTACGAAGGGTCGGGCGTGATCCTGCGCTCTAACGCTCGAGGAGCTGACCCACGACTGGCGAAGTTTGTTTTAGTGACAAGGCCAGGTCTTCCCGATTGTCGCGTGCCGGCCTCGGTCTTCTGGACGCAAGAAGACTGGCCGAAGTTTCGCTTCGTCCGAGACGAAGATGCCTACGTGGCGATCATCACTCACTGCGGAAGCGAATACGTTCCTCGCTAGGAGCAGATATCAAGGATGCGGACTCCTTGGATGTACTTCGAGTAGCGACTCACACGCCAGGGTAATGAGCGGAGGAAGGCGTCGCCGTTCTTCACGTTCTCAAGATCGTACTTAATTTCTAACACACCGGCGGTATCGGGTGAGCGAAGCCACGAGGTTTGCCCTGGCGCACGGAAGCGCAGGTTCGTATCAAGTGTTACTCGGATGCCCCAGACCGGTGAGTCGAAATACTCGCGCTCGTAGGAATTCTCGAGCACTGGATAGAGTTCGCGTTCAGCGATGACTGCAGAACGTCGTTCACCGAGAGCAGCGATCGCTGCGGTCGGATCCAGCTTCAGCTTTTCGCCGTGGTCTCCGCGCTTGCGTTTCTCTTCAAGCGACTGCCACGGAGACTCGTCGTAGGCACGCAGACGCCATTTCGCCCTAGACTCAACCCCCATGACATGAGCATGGAAGGAGAAGTAATCAAGCGTATCGAAGTAGACGTTGCGGACAGTTCGATTTGGATACGCGGTCCGTAGTCCGATCGTATGTAGCTTAATGACGTCCCGAGCTGCCTCGACGTCGCCACTTCCAAGGACAATTTTTCTCTCAAAGCGCCAGCTCATAGTTCCCATCCTTCAGGCCAGACACCAAACTCTTTCCACTCCCGGAGCTTGGGATCCCAGAACCACCAACTGCCATTCACTCCCGCGGGGAAGGCCCCGGTGATCTCAGGAAGAAGACGCAAGAACACGGAAAAACTCTGCGACGTCGATGAGAGTGCGACACCACTTTCTAGTCTCCGGGCCACGGGGCCCAGTCCTCTGGCGATGAAGCTATAAAAAGGAGCCGTGACCAGAAGGTATCGTGTCGTAGCGCGGCCGTTGATGGAAAGAACGCCCGACCTGAGAACGTCAAACTGTGGCCTGCCTGGGATCCCCTTTCCCAACACCGAATCTTCGCGCACGAGGATGAGCTGACGAGGCTCGAAGTCGTCACGCTCGTCGACCGCTACGTCGACGTACGGCAGAGTCAGTGCTTCTCCGTGAGGGAGAACCCGTAACTTGACTCGCAGCTGGCGGCCATCAAGAGAAAGCTGCGCTTTCACGCTCTCGGGACGACCTTTCTGAATTTCGTCGTAGCGCAAGCGCATGAGCGACTTAAAGTCGATGGAGACGGCAAAGTCCGAAGGGTCGGACTGACGACGCTCGAGCACGAAGCCGAGCGCAATGAGAAGGGCCGAAACCAGAAGCGCCGGGACGAAACGCATCAGGCGAGGTCTTGGTATTCTGTCAGAAGGATCTTGCTCTGCGGAAGCTCCGCTTTAACGCTCTTCTGCAGTGCCTCTAGGTCTACTACGTTCTTTGTTTCTACGAGAAATACAGCTTCCGAATCACTCGCGCGCTTAAGCTTCGCTCGGGTGGCGTGCTTCTCGAGCAGGGCCACAAGCCCTGCGATTGAAATCTGAGGCACATCACTCACGTGCAGGTAAAACGACCCCGGCTTCGTACTCGCTCCGGAGCGCACCTTCAGGAGCGCATAGACTGAAAGAATAACCACGAGACCCGCGACGGTGACTCCGCGCTGATCCGCACCAAGGCCTAGGCCTACGGCGATAGAGAGGAATAAAAAAGAAAGCTCCTCTGGGTCCTTAATGGCGGTACGAAAACGAACGACCGAGAGGGCACCGACGAGGCCCAACGAGAGCGCCAAGGAAGATTTAACGACACTAATCACGAGCATGGTGGTCATGGTGAGCAGGAAGAAGTTCCCAGCGAAGACTGCGCGATGTGATTGCCCCCGCCCCCAGCGTGCGTAAAGAAGGGCCATCGCCCCAGCGAGAACTCCGGCGACGCCTAGGTTCAAGGCAAACTGCCCGAGGTCGATCTGCGGCGCTTGGTTAGCGAGGTAGTCTTCGAACGTGTTGGCAGCACTCATGGGGTCCCCTTGAAAAAATATAAGTCAGTTAAGTATCAGGGAAGTCTTAGCCACTCGGCAACGATCCAGAAAAGTCGCGCTCCAAGGAGCGTAAAGATCACCGACTTAAACTGCGGAGTCGCATTCTGAAACGGAGCCTTAGACCAAACGAGACTCTGGTAGATACCAGAGAAAAACACCAGGCTAAAGAGCGCGTAAAAGACTGCCGGGAGTGGCGCAATCATAGACTGCTGGAACTCTGGAATAAGAATGGCCGCAATCCCAAGCCAGCCAATAAGCAGCATGCCACTTCCCACGCGCAGCGCCCGCGCCGCGCCGAGGCGACTGGAAAAATTTCGAGCTGTAGCGTACGTATCAGTCTCTTTAAGTTGGAAGATCTGGGTCGCGGCATAACTCCCAGCGACAGTCACAGTGAAGAGCACACTGATGAGCCAAGTACGCGTGCTTGGCTCAACTCCTGCGATCGTCGCCCCCATGATGATACCGACGATGCCACACCCGGCAGCATCAATGAAGAGGTCCACGCCGCCGACTTCCTTTCCACGCCACTTAAGCCCAGGGATCCGGCCTGAGTACGCATAGGAGAGAACGAGGGCACTGACCGATGCCCAGAACATGTAGGGCCCGTAGAACCATGACCACAAGCAACCGAGCACCATGGCAGCGATCCCGAAGAGACCCAGCAGACGCGGCTTCGGCGGTGGATTTTCAAGGAAGTTCAGCGGACCGATATCCTGATCGACGTGCGTGTTAAGTGCGCAAGTTCCACCGAAGAGCAGTACCGAGTAGATAAGGAAGAGCGCGGGAAGATCAAGCATCCAGTTCGACTTGTCTGGATTCAGAGCGTAGCCCGTGACGACGAAGACGAAGCTCGGAAGAAAGGTTTTGGGCCGCATGTGGATGAGGTAGTTCTTCATGGTTCTTCCCTTAGATGATTATAGGCACGCAAGAACTTCGACTCGCGGCCAGGCTTCAGATCGAACCGCTGCATGAGCTCGAGCTCGAGTTGATTCATGACCTTCGTTCCCACTTCACGCGGCCGAAACTTATTCTCCACTTCGAGTTCTTGGATCCGAAACTCAGGCCCCGTTCCGTCGACGCGGAAGAAGCGCGAACGATCCCAGGAAGCTTCCATCAACCACACCCAGTCAGTGCGCGCTTTCACGGCCGTCGGAACCTTCGCCAGGTCCTTTTCTGAATCTGCTAGTAACAAGAGAGGTGAGACCGTTTTTGAACGGTCAAAGACGACGTGATAGCGCTGGCGCAGCGACTCTCCCATGACGGCCGGCCGCAGATTCTTCGAACGTATTCCGCGGCGTCGAAGTTCCTGGAACGGCGCGAGGCTCGAAAACTCTTTGCGCTCGGCCCAGGAAACGAGGAGACGCTCGTCGAGGGCCGAGATCTTTTTATCCCGGTCAATGCGGTCTAAGATGTCGACGAGGCGCACGCCTTCGATCGACTGGATCCCGAGGTTGCGCTCTTCTTCTTCCATCCGTGCCGCGCCCGGAGCACTCATCTCACTTTTGATCTGAAGAACGTATTCGGCAGGACGCTCACCCTTGACGACCTTGCGCAGCCGTAGACCGAGCCCCGATCCAACGAGAGAACCACGTGTGTCGTGGAAGTAGATATCAAGGGCGCGGTACGTCTCGTGTGGCACGAAGCTTAAGCCGGCCACGTCGAAAGGCCTCACCGGGAGCTCGATCTCATTGGTGGGCACGTACTTACGTTGTTCCTCGATCCGTCCTTGGGCAGAGATGAGAAGTGGTAAGAATAACAAGACCAGTCGAGTTACCATCCGTACCCCCGGAAGCGGCCTTTCGTTTGCCACAGGCCCTCTGGGAATGACCCGAGGTCAGGTTCGGCGACGAGCTCTCCGTTTACGATGTAGGGAACGAAAGTAAAGGAACGGTCGATCTTCCAGGGATGGGCATCCGGTACTCCAAACGCCTCGAGAATCTGCGCTCGTCGGCTTCCGAGTTTGTAGCGATAGAGCGTCTGAAGTGGCTCAGGCCAGCCGGAGGCCCGCAAGATCTCTGTGATGTCGCTTTCTGTAATGAGCGCGATGCGATTCGCCATCCACACCAGGTCTCCCCAGTTCGCGGATCGCCACGCCTGCGGTATGTGGTTCATACGTGCCTTGAAGTGCACCGCACCCTCGCGAAGTTCGAGGACGTCCCAGCTAAACTGGTTCACGAGGCCGGCCTTGAGATCGCGCGGGAACTTACTGACTGAAACACCAAGAGAAACACCGAGGTCACTGAACGATCCTCGCGCCACAAGCTGGTCACCATTTTCTACGAGGCGCAGAAGGGTGTTAGAAGCTTTTGTGTCCCAGTTACCGATCCAGACGTGCGCAAGAAGCGCCCCCCGCAGCTCAACGCGCTGTTGGTTCACGGGAAGATCCATCATCATGGGTCCCAGTCGTGTCTCAGACCGAGGACGAGGCTCGAGGGCGACCCCTCTAAATTCCAGGTACGCTTCATTCAGGTAGGGAGCTAACGAGCGATCGGCTGCGACGTCGACATCGGTCACCGTTGAGTGTCTGAGAATGAACGGACTCAGATTCACCTTGTAACTGTTATGGATAAAGTTCACGAGCTGCTTTACGGTCCGCTTGCTCCCGCTTTGCTTTCCGAGCAAGAGCTTTACGCTCCCGGGCCCGCGGAAGAACGGAAGGTCGACGTCGTAGCCCAGGGCCGCGAAGATCCGGGACGCAACCGGATCACTGTGCATCTCATCTCCCCACTTCAGAAGCCAGCGCCCACCGGAGCCGATTTCATCGGCGTGGACTTTGGGCACACTCCCCTTCCCCTCGAGCTTATCGATCCGCAGCCATGTGAACTGAGTGTTCACTCCGGCGCGAGCGACTTGCGCGTCGAAGGCGCTGTGGAG
>JBKHVY010000014.1:0-23179 GCA_046569805.1 Bacteriovoracia bacterium
CGCTCTTTGCCCACGTCGTGCACCAGGGCCGCGATCCCGAGCTCAGCGAGCTCGGCCTTGTCCGTGATCCCGAACTTCTGGGCCACACTCATGCACAGCGAGGAAACGTTGGCAGCGTGTTGGTTGTTGTCGAGCTCGGTATTGAGGTTCTCCATGATCGCCTTGATCACCTTTCGGTCCGAACCGATAAAGTCGGAGATCTTCGCCAGCTGCCGCTGCTGCTGGTTGAAGCCCTCCTCGGTCTCGAGGTTCTTGACCGCGTTCTCGGCCGCCGTGACCAGCGAGTCATGCGCGAGCTTCGTGCGATCCTCGATGGACGTCGTTTTCTGCGCCAGCGCATCGAGTGCCGCTTCGAGGTAGTTCAGGTAATTCTTTTCTTGTTCGGTCGGAATAAAGAGCTTTCGGACACCTTTATTTTTGAGTTTATCGATTCTCTCGCCTTCAAAGACGTCGTCGGCGTGGATATACTGGACGTACTTGGCACCGACACTGACATACACGTCGAAGGCGAGCTTCTCGTCTTTGCGAAGGGTGTTGAGGCGGACAGGATAGAAATTACTCAAGGGACATCCTTTATGCTCGATAAAGAAATTTTAGACGGTTTCAAGGAAGAAACAAGTCTCCTCTTGGCCGAGACCCAGAAAATCATCGAATCCATTGAGGACACCGAGGACCAGGTCCCGAAGCAGTTAATCGAGGACTTCGCCAATCGCATGGACCGCATCATGGGCGCCGCCAAGACCTTCGAGATGATGGATCCGGAGATGAAGATCTTCGTCCAGATCGGGAAGTTCGGGGAGCTCTGTAAGGCCACGGGTTACAAGGCCGCGACCATCAACAAACCGGCGCTCGTTCCGATCTTCGCTGCTTTCTGGGCCGACACGAACGACATGATGATCGAACTCTGTGCGAACGTTGACGACACGGCGAAGATCGACGAAAGCCTCAAGACGCTCTCCCCGCTCCTTCAGAAGCGCCTGACGTGGCTCGCTGAGCAGATTGTGAAGCTCACGAAAGACTCACCGGACGCCACCGCCATCAACGTCGACGGCATCCTCAAGCGCATGGGACTCATGTAGGATCAGGTCGCGTCGTCGTGAGAATAAATCTCGTGCTGCTCGATGTGGTAACTATTGTCCGCGCGCACGAGGAGTGACTTCTGATAGGTCTCTTCCATCATCTCGATCACGCCGAAGTCTTCGCTCGAGAGCCGCGCGCACACTTCCGGGTGCGCGAAGATCGTAATCTTCGTCGCCTTGGTACGCTTTAGCGTCTTCATGACTTCGCGGATGATCTCGTAGCTCACGGTCTCGACACTCTTCACGCGGCCCACGCCTTCGCAGTAGGGACAGGTCTCGCACATGGTCCGGATGAGCGTGTCCCGCGTGCGCTTACGCGTCATCTCGACGAGGCCCAGCCCGGAGATCGGGAGCACGTTGGTCTTCGAGCGGTCCTTCTTGAGCGCCTCGAGGAGCGCGCTGTAGACGGCCTGGCGGTTCTCTTCTTTTTCCATGTCGATGAAGTCGATGATGATGATGCCCCCGCAGTTGCGCACGCGCAGCTGGTAGGCGATCTCCTTCACCGCTTCGAGGTTCGTCTTGAGGATCGTCTCCTCGAGCGTCTTCTTGCCGACGAACTTTCCGGTGTTCACGTCAATCGAAACGAGCGCCTCGGTCTGGTCGATGTTGATCGATCCGCCGGACTTGAGGAACACCTGGTTCGCCAGCGCTCGTTCGATCTCCCGGTCGATGCCGAAGTGCTCGAACACGGGAACGTCGAGGTCGTGGAACTTGAGCTTCGCTTTGAGGTTCGGAAGGTACGCCTTCGTAAACTTTTCGATCTGCCGGAGGACGGGTTTGGCGTCGACGACGATCTGGTCGACGTCTTCGTCGGTGATGTCGCGCAGGGCCCGCTGCACGAAGGTGAGGTCTTGGTACAACTCACAGGGCGCCTTCGCCTTCTCGAGCTTCTTCTGCGTATCCTTCCACAGCTTCACGAGCATGTTGTAGTCGTTCTTGAGGATCTTGTAGCTCTGCCCTTCCGCGACCGTGCGCGCGATGATGCCGCAGCCCTCGGGCCGGATGCTGTCGAGGACTTCCTTCAGGCGCCGGCGCTCTTCTTCGCTCTCGATCCGGCGCGAGACGCCGGTGTGCTCGATGAAGGGCATGTAGACGATGTGCCGGCCCGCCAGCGTGATGTGGCGAGTGACTCGCGGCCCCTTGGTGGAGATCGGCTCTTTGGCGATCTGGACCACGATCTCGTCGCCCTCTTTCAAGACGTCTTGGATCTTGATGTCTGGCCGGAACTTCATGTCGACGGTCTCGGACAGCGACGAGAGTTCGTCGGGGATGACTTCACCGACGCGCCGGGAGACCGGTGGTTCGGAAGCTTGCGCTTTCTCGAGCGCTGCGCGCTGCTCTTCGATGGTGGGGATGTACGCGTCGTCGACGTAGAGGAACGCTGCGCGGTCCTGGCCGATGTCGATGAAGGCCGACTGCATGCCCGGGAGTACGCGCAGGACGCGGCCCAGGTAAATGTCGCCCACGCTCGCGGGGTGTCGGTGCTGCGAGTGTCGCTCCACCAGGAAGTCGAGGATCTCACCGTTCTCAATGAGCGCAATACGGCACTCGTTGTGAGTCTGGTTGACCACAAGTTCTTTCGCCATGAATGTCCTAATCGTAAAAATCTAAAAACCGTAAATCAAAAATTAAGACTAGGATAACTCGCCTCCCCGACGAGGGAAAGGCGCGGCAAATTAGACCGGAGCGGCGTAGTCGGAATCCGCTCTTAGAGCATGATTCCAGCAATGGCTGCTGTCATCAGACACGCGAGCGTCCCCGCAATGAGGGACTTCACTCCCAGAGCGACGATGACGGAGCGCTTCTCCGGCGCGAGTGTGCCGATGCCGCCGACTTGGATCGCGATGGAGCTGAAGTTCGAGAACCCACACAGGGCGTAGGTAGAGATAATGACCGAACGTGGAGTGATGTTCCCCATCTGCTCTTTAAGATCGAGGTACGCCACGAACTCGTTGATGACGAGCTTCTTGCCGAGGAAGTTTCCGACGATCAAGCAGTCCTGCCAAGGGCAGCCGAGGAGCCAGGCCACGGGGGCAAAGAGGTAGCCCATGATGAGCTCAAAAGTAATCTGAGGAAGCCCGAGGAAGCTGCCGGCCCAACCGAGGAGACCGTTCAGCATCGCGATCAGTGCGATAAACGAGAGAAGCATGGCCGCGACGTTGACGGCGAGCTTGAGACCATCGCTCGCGCCACTTGCAGCAGCATCGATGACGTTCGTTGAGAGTTTCGGAAGATTGATCTTCACGACACCCGCCGTTTTCGACTCTTCAATTTCGGGGATCATGAGCTTCGCACACACCAGGGCCGCCGGTGCCGACATCACGGAAGCTGCCAGGAGGTGGCCGGCGTCGATGCCAAAGCCCACGAACGCCGCGAGGACCCCACCCGCGATGGTGGCCATGCCACCGGTCATAAGACACATGATCTCCGAGCGAGTCATGCTGCCGACGTAGGGCTTAATGACGAGCGGCGCTTCCGTCTGGCCCACGAAAATATTCGCCGCAGCCGCGAGCGATTCCGCGCCCGAGACCTTCATAACTTTCATCATTACGCGGGCAACGAGTTCGACCACTTTCTGCATGATGCCGAGGTGATAGAGAACACTCATGAGAGCACTCATGAAAATGATCGTGGGCAGCACCATGGTGGCGAAGATGAAGCCGAAGGTCGGCGACGGAGTGGCGAGAGAGCCAAAGATAAACTCGGCGCCCTTCGTGGTGTATGCGAGCACGGCGCCGAAGACTTCACCGGCGACGGTGAAGATCTTGCGCCCGAGGTCCGTCTTCAAAATGAAGAGACCGAAACCGATCTGGAGGGCGATGCCGGAGAGGACGGTGCGCCACTGGATCTTCGATCGATTATCGCTCAACGCGTAAGCGACACCGACGAGCACGAAGAGACCAAGCACTGACACCAGACGTTCCATAGGCCTGCCTTATAAGCATGGGTTTTTTGGGGATCATTTTTGGATAACCCGTGGCAGGACTTATGGCAAGAAAATCAGTCGGTTTTAGAAACTCATGCCCCAAAGCGGAGCCGATGGCGATAAACTTTGCATGTTGACTTGGCCAGAATGCGCCATGTGCCATGATTCGCGTTCGAAAGTAGAGAAATCTTTCTGGGGCTTCATCTCATAGCTCAGCTGCTCTTGAGATTTCTGTGCGTGACTCATCGCGACCACGATAACACCCACAATAATCCCCACGGCAGCACCGGTCCAGATGTTGGCGATGCTTTTTGATGGTTTGTCGTAGAAAGACAGAGTGGAAAGACCGAGGACCGCCCCCCCCACACCAGCGCCAGCGACGAGCATCAGATCATTCTGCGTGTTGGCCACAATGTCGTCCTCACTGGCGGCCTGTGCCCAGACCTGCTTGGGAGCGATGAAGCTTAGAGTTAACAACAGTGCGATCCAGAGTTTCATAGTTGTTCCCGGCAAAAGTTTGTTTCCAGAGGCGGACGCTTAAAAGTATCATAATTTTCCCGTTTCATGATGGCAAATAAGTCAAAGGTTCCTATGAGCGATTATTCAATGTTCCAACTCATCACCGCAAAAAAACGTGGTGAAAAATTATCGACCGAAGCAATCAAGTGGATGGTGTCGGAGTACACCGCCAAACGCATCCCAGACTACCAGCTCTCGGCGATGCTCATGGCGATCACCCTCAAAGGCATGGACGCGCAAGAAACTGCGGCCATCACCGACGCCATGATGTACTCGGGCCGGGTGCTCGAGTTCAAGGACAAGACCGTGGTGGACAAGCACTCCACCGGCGGCATCGGTGACAAAGCGTCGTTTATTCTCGCTCCGATGGCAGCGGTCCTCGGCGTGAAGGTCCCGATGATCGCAGGCCGGGGCCTGGGCCACACCGGTGGGACCGTCGATAAGATCGAGGCCATCCCCGGGTTTAAAACTGACCTCAACCTTGATCAGTTTTCGAAACAGCTCAAAGAAAAAGGCCTGGTGCTTATCGGCCAGACTCCGGAGATCGCCCCGGCCGATCGCCTGATTTACGCTCTCCGCGACGTCACCGCCACCATCGATTGTGTTCCGCTCATCACGGCGTCGATCATGAGTAAGAAACTCGCCGAAGGCGCCGAAGGCATGGTCTTCGACATCAAGTACGGCTCCGGTGCGTTCATGCGCGATAAGAAGAGTGCTCGTATTCTCGCGAAGAGCCTCATCAGTACCGCCAAACGCTTCAAGCGTCGCGCGGTGGCGCTCATCACCGACATGAACCAGCCATTGGGCAACACCGTGGGCCACACGGTTGAGCTCCAAGAGTCGATCGAGACACTCATGGGAGTGGGGCCTAAGGATCTGACTGATCTCTGTGTTGAACTCACGGCCCACATGGCGGTGCTGGCCGGCAAGTGCAAATCAATCACCGAGGCGCGCAAACGCGCACGGGCCACTCTTCATGACGGTAGTGCGTATCAAAAATTCATCGATCTTATCGGCTGGCAAGGCGGCGATCAGAATCTGATCCGCCATCCAGACCTCCTGCCGGTGGCACCGGAGGCGACGGTCATTCGTGCGCCAAAAAGCGGCACGATCAAGAGCTTCAAGAACGACCAGATCGGTTACCTCTTGATAGAGCTCGGCGGAGGTCGCAAGACCAAAGACGACAAGCTCGACCTCACCGTCGGTTTCACCTTCCACGCGAAGGTGGGGGCCAAACTCAAAAAAGGCGACCCGATCTTCACGGTCCACCACCACCCGCACCAAAAGACAATTGTCGCGGAGATTGAAAAGCGATTCCTGAAAGAGGTTCTGACGCTCACGAGCGCGAGTGTCAAGGCCCCGAAACTGATCGAAGCCCTCGTACGCGCATAAGGAGAAGTCATGTATAGAAAAATCGAAGAAGCCGCGCAGTTTTTGCGCTCGAAGATCGCCTACACTCCGGAGATCGGTATCATCCTGGGCTCGGGGCTCGGCATCTACGTCGACCACATCGACGAACAAGTGACCATCCCCTACACCGACATCCCCCACTTTCACCGCACAACAGTTGAGGGCCACGATGGTCGCTTGATCTTCGGGAAAGTGAAAGGCAAACCCGTTGTCGCTCTCTCTGGCCGCCTTCATGCCTACGAAGGCTACCCGATGGAAGACGTTGTGCTGCCAGTCCGCGTGATGGCCCTCTTGGGTGTAAAAACTTTATTTGTCACGAACGCGTCGGGTGGCATCAACCCGAACTACCACCCAGGCGACCTCGTGGTGATCGAGGACCACATCAACCTCTCGGGCCGCAACCCCTTGATCGGCCCGAACCTCAACCAACTGGGACCCCGCTTTCCGGACATGTCCGAAGCCTACCCAAAAGAGTTGCGGGACCTCGTGCGTGAGAGCGCCGCTGCCCATGGAATCACCATGAAGTCCGGTGTTTACTGCTGGCTTCTTGGTCCGACCTACGAAACACCGGCAGAGATCCGTATGCTGGGGAAACTCGGCGGAGACATGGTGGGCATGAGTACGGTTCCGGAAGTCATCGCCGCAGCTCACCTCGGGATCCGTGTGGCCGGAGTGGCCTGTATCACGAACTATGCCGCGGGCCTCAAGCCCGAAAAGCTCAACCACGCCGACGTGAAGGTCGTGGCCCAGAAAGCCATGGCAGGATTCGCCACCGTGTTGACGGAAACCATTCAAGGTCTAAAATAAATTATGGATTTACGTAAAGAAGCTATCGCCGCGGGCCAGTTCTCGCACTCCCCTTATTCCCACGCGAAGGTCGGCAGCGCCGTAGTCACAGAAGACGGCACTCTCTACCGGGGCTGCAACATCGAGAATTCCAGCTTCGGCGGTACCGTCTGCGCGGAACGCGTGGCGATCTGGAAGGCCATCTCCGAGGGCCACAAGCGGATAAAGAAAGTCTACGTGTACACGGAACCCGGCTGGCCCCCTTGTGGCCTCTGCCGCCAAGTCATGGCGGAGTTTGCAGCACCAGACCTCGAAGTCATTATCGGCGACAAGAATGGTGACGTGAAAAGCTACAAATTCACGGAGCTCCTGCCACTGGCGTTTACTCCGGAACACTTGACCCAAAAATAAGTTCGCCGTAAAGGGAGCGCGAGTCGAATGCCTCGCGATGAAACATGACTGAGACTAATCCTGAAGCTCTTCTTCGTTCGCTAAAGTTCTGTGTCATTGACCTCGAGACCACCGGCGGCAGCGCCGAGAAAGACCAGATCTTTGAGATCGGAATGATCCGGATCGAAAATCTCACGATCACTGAGGAGCGGAGCTTCCTCGTGAACCCCGAGCGTGACATCCCAGAGTTTGTTCAGCGGCTGACGGGAGTGAAGCAAGCCGACGTCGCGAGCTCACCGACCTTCGAGGAAATTGCCGACGAAGTCGTTCAGTTTGCGGGCGACGCAATCCTTGTCGCTCATAACACGTCCTTCGATATTCCGTTCCTAAACGCCAAACTCCAGTCAGTGCAACGGCCCGTGCTCGAGAACAAGGTGCTGTGCACGAACGTGATGACGAAGTACATGATCCCCGAGATCGTGAACTCAAACCTTGAATACATGGGGAAAATCTTTAACCTTGGTGACCAAAAAGCGCACCGAGCACTCGACGATACTCGCACCACGGCGAAGCTTCTGCTCAAGTACCTTGAGATATTCTTGCAGAAAGGGATCCGCAAGGTAAACCAGCTCTACTATCCTCGCAATCGCTTCGAACTCGACCGACGCCACTTCGACACGATTGAGAAGACGCTCGCAGACGTGCGCGAAGTTCTGGTCAACGAGACGAGACCCATTTTGATTACCGTTAAGGGTGAGCAAGGCGTGATTCTCTCGCTCCTGCCCATCGAGAATCCGCAAGCGGAATGGCCTCAGCTCGAAGAGTTCCTCTCGGGCCTTCAGTGGCAACTTATTACGGTGCGCTTAATCGGACCTCACATCGAAGGGCTCATGCAGTTTAACGCCCACTACCTTAAAATCCCTGAAGCCACGCGCCTCCAAACCCTCGCCTACCTTCAGCGACAAACAGGGAGCATTGAAGCGATGACCCCTGAGACCTCCCCGCTGGAAACGGATGACTTCCTCGTCGTCCCACATCTCATCCAGGGACAGCTCTTAGTGTATTCGCTGATGGGACTTGGTCCCTATTCGCAACTTGTCTTTAAGTTTCCAGCGCACCGGAAGAAAGTCGCGCAGTTCCTGCAGTCACAAGTGCTGCGCTTCGAACAGAACAAGGCCAAACGTCGCCACCAGTTGCTGGCGGAAGTAAGGCCTTTGATCGAGGCCCACCTCACGAAGATGAAAAACCAGGTGGATCCCTGCCACCTCTTGCTCTCCCGCACAGAGCTGAAGAAAGAGCAGCGAAACTTCTTCGCCAAGATCGAGGACCTCGTGAAGCGGATGCCGGATCCGTTTACCTTCCCTGGCAAGTACGTCTAGATCAGAATGTTCTGGTGGCTGAAGAGGAGCTCACCGCTCGTCGTGAGATCGAGCTGGAGCTTTTCCTGCTGTAACAGATAGTGTAAGAGCTTCGACGAGAGGCCTTCTTTGAGAGCCACGTGCGGGGTAATTGTCACGAGGAAGCGGTCCGCGTCCTCGGTCACGGCCAGATCAAGGACCAGCCCCCGCGCTGAGCGACGTTCAAGAAGCTTAAGGTGATGAAACGCTGTCATGATATCGCCGATGACGAGGTACCCGAGCATGGTCGCGGTGGGGGCGTGTAAACTGTAAGCGAAGGGGTGCTGCTGGAAGTGACTGAGCGTCACCCGTAGACCACTTTCCACCATGCGGAAGCGCTGGAGGTTCAGTGCTTGCTCGAAGCAGCTCTTTAGCAAATCCTTGTCCCGGAGTTCGCCCTCGACCGGCATGAGGCGCGAGAAGCCGAGAAACGTTTCTACCAGTTGCTTACAGCGAAGCGTGCCCTGGCGCATCTCTCGGATCTGCTCACGGGCCTCATCGTCCCAGAAATCCTCGAGGCCCAAGAGTTCAAGTGCCGCCAGGAGTCCTGCGATCGGATTGTTTAACTCGTGAGCGATGGAGCTTGTGATGATGCCAAGGTCCTGGCCTCCGAGCTGTGACTCGGATGAGGGTCCCTTCATCTTCTCCGGAAGAAAGGTGAAGAGAGTGCGCGACTCTGTGCCACCGACAAGGATCGACTTACGAACCGTCCATGTCTGGTCCTTCAGTTGCACCTGGTCGATGTCTTCGAGCTTCAGCACGCGCGAGGGAGCAAGATTCATCTTCACGAAGGCCGTGTTGTGCTGAAGCACTTCACCGCGATGGCCCAAGAGGAGCATGGGAAAAGGTAAGACCTGGAACGCCTCTTGGACGACCTGACCTGGCTTTACGTCCGAAAGGTCGCTTTCCCAACGCCGGACGATTTTCGTGAGACAGCTCGCGATCATCGCGACGATCGTAATTTCTAGAGCACCCATCGGACGCACAAGGTACTCGAGGAAGACCGAGACTCCGTTCAACTTCCCGAGGTAGAAGAGCTGCCCTTCATCACTAAAGTCGATCGTTCTCGAAAAATGCAGTACCCAGTTTTTCTTTCGGTCGAGCTTGCGCGCCAGAAGCTCGAGGTTCTGTGTCAGCGTCTCTGGCCCGGGTGCCCCGGAGAGGTCCCCTAGAAGATCGAGGAACCGCTCCATCGTTTCGAGATAAAGAGTATGGTTGGCCGGATCTTCTGCGATCTCGGAGATGGCCGATCGTAAAATCTTTTCGAACTGACGCTGCTGGCGGAGGGCCAGGCGCTTCGCACTTTCCGCTTCGCGCACCAGCGCTCGGCGCAAGTGTCCTGCGACGACTTCAAAGAACGGCACCTCCCCCATCTGTGCTTCTAAAACGACGTCAACACGATCTTCGATCTCTGAGCTGTCGCTAAAAGAAAGGAGATCTTGGTAGATCGGCCGTACAAAAACAGCGAGGCCCTTAAAGCTGCGAGGCCGCTCCCAGCTGGCCGTGGGTAAACACACACCGATCTTGCCCGCGGGGACACTCGTGCCCCAAGTGCCGAGGGTTGCCCCACGAATGGGCCTCACCCAAGCTTCGAGCAAAAGCCGCATGTCCTGGGGATGACTCGCGTCGACGAAAAAAACGAGTCGATGGCCCTGGTCGCTGAGAAAACTACGGGTGTTCATGGAAACTGTTTTTTCGTCTCGGAGATGAGTGAATATCCATCGACGTAGTCGCCATGGATCTTCACTCCCCAGTGCAAGTGTGGCCCAGAGGAGCGGCCCGTGTTCCCCGTCAGGGCGACGATATCGCCGGAGTTCACGATCTGTCCCGCTTCGACCTTCACCTCGGAGAGGTGCCCATAGACTGTGAAGATGTCCATGCCATGGTCGATGATCACCGTTCCACCGGTGTAGAAGAGATCTCCGGCGAACATGATCCGACCGCGATTCACTGCCGGAACAGGAACACCGACGGCGGCCCGAAAATCCGTGCCAAGGTGCTGACCACGGTGAGCGTTGTTATAAACGCGCTTCGTACCGTAGACACTCGTTATCATCGACGAAAGCGGAGCGATAAAGGGACCAGAGAAGTAAGGTGTCGCCGCCGATTTCCCGTAAAGTTCGTTCAGCATCCGCTGCTCCGACTGCGCGCGCGCAAGGTCTTTCTTCGAAAGACTGATCTTCCGGTAGTCGACCTTCAGCTTCTCTTTTTTGTATTCATAGGGAGTCACTTCGAATTCGACCACCGGAAGCTCTTCCGTGCCACGCTTGAGTTTGCAGGCGTGCGTGTTGAGGTCGGAAAAGTACGTTTCCGCAATATAGGCGAAGTGCACTCCTTTCTCGAGAACCGCATGCTTGAGCTGCTTATCCTTACATTGGAGGGTCGCACTCTCCCAGCCTACGGGTACGGGAAAGCGCACCCAGCGCACCATGCCCGGTTGCGTTTTCACTTTCACCGGCGCCACCACTGGAAGCTCGGTGGTTCGAACCGGATCGACAGGGGCCTTGGCGCAGGCCGAGAACATGAACACAAAACTCAGAATAAATCTCATGTGGAGTCTCCCATTTTTTGGACGCGGCCTTCACCGTCTTGGAACACCAGTCGCAGTGCCGTTCCGGCCTGAATCTTCTTCCACTCTTTGTGCGAAGTCACGACCCCCGCGTCCGTGCCGACCATCGCGTATCCGCGGGAAAGAACTTTTTTCGGATCGAGCGCAGTCAATGTTGCGCCCGCGGTTTCGGCCCGCAGCTGGTGCTGCTGCAGACTCAACTTCATGTGACGCTCGAGGCGAGTGAAGAGTTCATCCACCGCCATCGACTTCTCCGCCACTGGCAAGTACTGCTGCACCTTTCGCAGTGGATTCAGGCCCTCCAATCGCTGAAGCTGTTCCTGCAACCGCTCACGCACAATCCCAATCAACTGTCGCGGGTGATAACGCAACAGGAAGCTCTGCGCCTGCGACTGACGCAGCTGTAGGAGTCCCGCGAGTTGGTCTCGCGACTGCTTCAAGCGCCTGAGGACTTCGGTCTGAGGTTGCGTCAGTGTTTCCGCCGCCGCCGTTGGCGTTTCACACCGCAGATCCGCGACGTGATCGCTCAGCGTCCAATCCACTTCGTGGCCCACGGCACTGATAATTGGATACGGGCAGCGACTCATGCGTCGGATCAGTGTTTCATCGTTGAAGCACCAGAGATCTTCTGGGCTACCTCCCCCGCGCGTAACCACCACGACGTCGAAGGGCTCAGTGCTTTCGAGTTTCTCAAAGGCCTGCACCAAAGAGCTCACGGCCTTGTCGCCCTGGACGAGGGCGGGGACTAGGACGATCTCGTGCGCCAGAGAGCGGCGCCCATAAACGTTGAGAAAATCATGAAGGGCAGCTCCGCCCGGCGCGGTGATGAGAGCGATCCGCTTGGGGAACTTCGGAATTGGTTTCTTTCGGTCGACGGCAAAGAGACCTTCTGCCGCAAGCTTCTTCTTCAGGGCCTCGAGCTTCAGCTTCCACAGTCCTTCTCCGGCCGCGAGCGCACGCTTCACCTGTATCTGAAACGATCCCCGCTTCTGGTAGACGGTCAGTGGTCCGTACACCAAGACGCGATCACCTTCCTTAAGCTTCCGAAACTCTGGGTTCCGCATGACATCCTGACGAAAGAACGCACAAGATATAGAGGACTCGGCGTCGACCAGATTAAAATAGCAGTGACCGCTATGCGCCTGGGAGATGCCCGTGATCTCCCCCTCCACCATGACCTCGAAGAAAGTGTCTTCGAGCGTCGCCTTAATGTGAGCGACGAGCTCGGAAACACTCGCAGCTTTCTGTCCCGGAGCCAGCATCAGGGTTTACTCTTTGGCGTCACGAACTTGATCGTCTTAAGAAGTGATGCCGTCTGCTGGACTTGGTAGTCTTCCGAGGCTTTTAGAATTCGGAACATCTCATCGTCGTCTTGCTCTTTTTCGGTCGCGACTTTCTTGCCTTCTTTTCGGCGCTTCTCGATCGCCTGGGCGCGCTGGTCACGATCGCGCTTTTCGCGCTCTTCGCGATCCTTCTTTTCCTCCGCCGTCTCCACCGTCGCCGTCAAATGGTTCCGGAGGTCGCGCTCTCGCACGTAGCGATCAGCACGCTTGGCCGACTCGAAGGCCTTCGGATCGAGCTCGTCGAGCGTGATGTCCGGATAGATCCCAAGCCCCTGAATCCGGCGTCCCTTCGGCGTGAGGTACTGAGCGATCGTGAGTTTCACGCCTGTGCCCGCATCGAGCTGGGCAACCGTTTGTACCGAGCCCTTCCCGAAAGACGAAACACCCACCACGGGGCCTCGCGCGTGATCTTGGATCGCACCGGCAACGATCTCTGAGGCGGACGCCGAGGCGCCGTTGATCAGGATCGCCAGCGGTGTTGTGAGATCCTTCCAGCCCTGCTTCTTTACGTAACGGATGTCTTTGTTCTGTGGATCCCGGGCTTCCGTCGATACGACGATGCCTTCTTTCAAAAAGAGCGAAGAGACGTCGACCGCTTGGTCCAAGAGGCCCCCTGGGTTCGAACGCAGATCAAGGATGATGCCAGAGAGGCCACCGTTCTTCTTTGCTTCCTCAGTCAGCTTCTTAAGCGCCTCCTCAACTGCTGAGGCCGCACGCTTCTGGAACTGCGTTAACCGGACGTAGGCGACTGTCTCTTGCACGAGCTCCGCTTTCACCGGATTCACTTTGATGATCTCGCGCTTGAGCTTGAACACCTTCACCGAGTCCTCGCCTTCACGAGCGATGCCGAGCTTAATGGTCTCACCATTCTTCCCGTGCATGCGCTTGATGGCCTGATCGAGACCCAGGCCTACGATGGATTCGCCGTTGATCTCAACGATCCGGTCCCGTGGCTGGATACCGGCGCGAAACGCCGGACTGTCTTCGATCGGAGTAATGACAACGATAGCGCCGTCGCGGCTCGTGACCTCGAGACCCAGGCCCCCGAACTCTCCGGCCGTGTCGTTCTGCATCTTCTGGAAGAACTCTTTGTTCAAGAACGAGGAGTGCGGATCGAGGGTTTCCATCATTCCCTTGAGTGCGCCTTCGATGAGCTTCTCCGTGTCGACCTGACGGTAGTACTGGTTCTCGACGAGGTAGAGGACCTTGTTGAAGAGCTCGAGCTGCTCGAAGCGCGTACGCTGAGCGCTATTGAGCTGCGGAGCTTTTTTTTCCGGACTTCCCTTCGCAGGCTGAGCGCTCGATACGGGGGAAAGGACGAGCAGGCCCAGGGCCAGTAAGATTGAGTAACGCATGAGGATCTCCCCGAAAAGGTGTCCTCAGATTTTACCTATCGCTGCCGGCTCCATCCAGTGAATTGTCTTCTGCGCGACGTTCTTTTTGTGCACTTCAAAGTAGAGCGAATCAGAGCTCAGTTCCGTATGACCGACCACGTCGCCCATTTTTACCTCTGCGTTCTTCGCGAGGGTTGAGCTGAAGTGACCGAGCATGACGGTTCGGATGTCATCACCGTGGTCGATCATCAGGACTTTTCCATAGGTGGCGAGCTCTCCGTTGTAAGCGACGCGACCATCCCGAGGCGCAGCGATGGGTTGCTGCTGGCCGAGCTTAAACGTGACGCCTTTGTCAGAGGGAAGAACTTGTGTCCACTTCGCAATCGGTGCGCGGAACTTTAACTTCGGCGCGATGTCCGCGCCGGTCAACTGCGCTTTGCGAATCGCACTGATCTGAGTAGTAATTTTCTGCTTCTGCTCGCGGGTCTCGAGCTTTTGCTTCTCCTCGAGCTTCGCCAGATAGACTTCCGTCATCTGACGTTTCTTCACTTCAAGCTCCTGGCTGATCGCGAGGAGTTCTTGCTCATCGCGCTTCAGGTCCGCCAGTCGTTCCTGAAACTGGCCAACGATGCTCGCAAGCGTCTGCGCTTCTTTCGTCGCACTCTGTGCCCGCTCACGGTTTTCTTGGGCGAGTTTTTTGTACGTGTCATCAGGAACAACTTCATCTTCGACCATGGCCAGAGCGTGTGACCGAAGGATGGCCGCCATCTCGACCTCCCGCTTCTTCGCCAGGGCCAGAGCGTCATTCATCTGTTGCTGATACGTCACAAGGTCCGTCTCAAGCACACGAATCCGTTCGATCGCAGAAAGGTACTTGTTATTGTGCTGACCCAGCTCCTTCTCGAGAGCATTCAAGCGTGCACCGAGCTGGAGGATCTCGTGGCGGCTCTTGACGAGGCCACTTCCCGCCCACGCGACGTTACCGACGATGAGGAGGGCGATTAGTTTTGAGAGCGCCATCGGACCTCTCCCATGGTGGCAGCCCAGGGAATCGAGAAGACGCCCACGCATAGAGCGAGGCCCACGAGGTCAGGCCCCTGCAGCACGAGCGATGCGAGCGCCACGCCCACTGCGACGAGTGAGAGGCCCGCGGCCGTCGTCTTGGCACGCACGAGATGGCGGCGCTGGAAGCGTTCGACGATCCAGGCGCGGCGGCTGAAGGCACTAAAGCACAACGCAAACGCGAGGGTCCAGAGGACGATCACCGGAACGACGATACCTGGAAATCCAAACTGACTAAGGTAGCGGAAAATCGGATGCGTAGAGAAGAGGCCTCCAACCTTCGGTGTCCGAATACCTGAGGTCGTCACGTGCTCAATGCCGAAGCTCTGCTCAAGGCCCGTGACAAGGGCTTCGCCACCGCGCTGTGCGGCCGCGTTCTTTAAGACGACACGCAGGCCAAACGCGGCGATGGACTCCGCGTCCGCGCTGTAATCACTGCCAACTTGTGCGATGAGGCGACCAAGCACTCCCCCCGTCTCCGCCTGTGCCAGAACCTCAACGCTTGCCACTTCGGGGCGCTTGCGGATCTCTGCGAGGACGTCCTCTTGCGACACCGTCGAATCAAAAAGAGCTGTGAAGTAAGGCCTTGCCCAGGCATCGGGTGCCAGTGCAACGAGCCCACTCTGGACGGTTGGCCGGAACACGCAGACGGTTGCAACGAGCATCGTTGCCACGATGAAGAAGACGCCGCGGCCCCGCAGCTCCCAGATCACGCTAAAAAATTCTTTTAGATAAAACATGCTTGCCCCGAATACATCAAGCGTCCCTGATCTAAGTGCGCCACTTTACCAGGAAACTGCTTCACCATCTCTCTGTTGTGGGTCGCCCAGACCAGTGTCAGTCCTTTGCGTTGGTTGTAGTGATTCAGAAGTTCGAACAACCGAAAACTCGCTTCGCGGTCGAGCGCGGACGTGGGCTCGTCGGCCAGCAGTGCATCGGGTTTCGCTAACAGTGCCCGGATCATCGCCACCTTGCTGCGCAGGCCTCCGTTGCAGTCCTCGATTTTACGGTCGAGGTGATCGTAGACGCCCATCACACGCGCGAGCTCTAAGAGCTCTTTATGAAACTGCTCCCGTGAGTCGTAGAGTCGTGGATCGTAGCTTACCCACAGGTTCTGCTCGCAGGTTTTCTGAGTCCACAACCGCAGATCCTGGAATACACTCGCAACAAAAAACCGTGAGTCCTCTTGCAGCAAGTGGAGTTTCCCCGAAGTGGGTTGAACGAGACCTGCCATGAGGTTTAAGAGAGTGGACTTGCCGGCGCCAGAGGCACCAGTCACAAACAAAACTTCCTTGGGGAGAACGCTAAGTTGGATCGAGCGCAGAGCTTTGATCTTACCGAAATCCACTGAGACGTTGTCAAAATGAAAGACCGGTCGGACCTTCGGTACCGCTGCTGATTGATTCGAATAACGCTGGGTATACATCCGTGCAACCTCGGCGGAAAATTGTGTTCGTTCGCCCTCTTGGCGTGCCCATGTCCTGGGCTTAGACATTGTATCGAGGTGCAGAAACGTTCGGCAAGCCTCCTTTAGTCAGGGAAAAACCTGCCTAAAGCAATCAGGAAACAACTCCCTCTTGGCGCAGGATTTCCCACGCAGATTCAGTGCAGTAGACGTTCGGAACGAAGTTAAACTTGTTCTGAAGGCTCGCGATGACCGAATTCTCCATATCCCCTAACAGACGCACTTCTCCGTTCTCCAACAAGATCTTGGCCGGGTCGCGCTCAAGTAACAGATTGTTGTTGGTCTTGGACTTCACGAGCTTCTTGCGCGACTTCACGAAAACAATGTGCTTCTTCGGTAGATCCTCCAGCACCCAGTCTGCCTCGGTGCCCTTTTTGCGGAGGATCTCTTTAATCTCCGCGACTTTTTCCTGTGCCCGGCGGATGATTTTTTCGTTCCCCGTGTCGTCATCCTGATCGAGCAAGCGCTGCTTGAACTCGTCACAGCGAATCGTGCGCGGCGCGATCTCGAACAGCAGTCGGTGGGCCATGTCTTTGTAGCGCGGAGACTTATCGAAGCCGCCGTTGAGGTAGTTCTGGTGCACGGCCTGCATGAAGTACTGGTCGTTGAAACCGTAGAAGCGCTTGGGGTCGTTCGCCACCATGTCCATGAGCTGCGAGTACGTGTAGATCTTCCCTTTCTCCAGCATGTAGAGGCACAGATCTTCAGCGATGGCGTCGAAGCGTGCCCCACGCGCACTGCGGATCACCTGCGAGTACCAGGCGTAGCGTGCCATCAAGAAATCTTCGACCGCATGGAGTGCGTTGTGGTTGATCGCCATCACGTCGTGGCCCGCGACCTTGACGGTGCGGAAGTGGTTCAAAAGATAGTCGCGGTCGTAGGTGCCGTACTTGATGCCCGAGTAGTGCGCGTCTCGCAGGAGGTAGTCCATGCGGTCGCAGTCGACCTCTGAATGGAGAATCTGGTTGGCGAGCACGCTACGATCCTGGCCCTTCACGAGATCACTCACGCGCTGGGGATCGATGCCGTAGCGCTTGAGGAGCTGCGTGATCCCACCTTCGTAGTCGGTGTTCTTGATGATGAACGAACCGAGGTGCTCGTGGTCGTCCGGGTGGCCCTTTCCGTTCTTAGCGTTGGTGGTTTCCCCGAAGCGAATGTAGCTCATCTCGGTGGTATGGGAAAACGCGAATGTCCCGAGATCGTGCAGAAGCGCCGCGAGCCGCAGACTCTGGTGATAAGTCTTCGCCGTCGACGCCACTTTGTCGTCGTAGAGTTCGCGGTCCGAGACCGCGCGGCCCACGGCCTTGAGGATCATGTGCGAGTTATGCATGACTCCGATCGAGTGCCCGAAGCGGGAGTGCTCCGCGCCAGGGAAGGTGTAGAACGTGAAGCCGAGCTGACGGATCCAACGCAGTCGCTGGTAAAAGGGAGTGTGGATGATTTCCCACTCAAGATTGGTCAACGGAATATGACCGTAGAGGGGATCGTAGAAGACTCGTTGCTTGAGCTGGGTCGCGGTTACATCCATGTAGATCTCTTAAAAAAAGAAAGAGATCCTCCATGGATCTCTTTCTGTATCAGACTTAAATATTTTACTGGAGGGTCTTGGCGGCGCGCTTACCTTTCCGCGCCTTCTTGAGCTTATCCATGGCGTACTCGATCATCATGCCAGCTTCCCGGCGCAGACCGTTGTCGTGGATAAAGCGGTAGAAGTTTTCGATGTCCGCGTTGTTGGCGCGGAAGTTCTTAAGCGTCATCACCTCTGGAACGGCTGGTGCAACTTTTTCTTCTGTCGTGGCCTTCATGTGAGCTCCTTAAAAATCAATAATACTTTTTTGGTTCGAGGATTACAACTCTTGATCGGGACGCGTCGGGCCTAAACCTCGCGTGCTTCGATCATGCCGTAACTGTGCAGCTTGTTATAAAGCGTCTTTACTGTGATGCCCAAAGACTTCGCTGCCCGTGTCTTGTTGCCGCCCAAGTGGTCGAGAGTGGCCAAGATGTGCTGCTTCTCGAGGTCGTGGAGAGCAACTTCAGAGAACTTAACCTCGACCTTAACTTCTTCTTTTACTTCTTCGCTGCGCAGCTCAGGGAGGTGGCTTTCGTCGACGTACTGACCTTCGACGATGATGGATACGCGCTCCATCATGCCCTTCAGCTCTTGTACGTTGCCCGGCCAGTTATAGCCCTGAAGCTTCGCCTGAGCAGCTGCCGTCAAGATCTTCGCTTCACTCTGAGCGCGGCCATCGTTCAAGAAGAACTCGGCGAGGGCGCGGACGTCTTCGGTGCGCTCTTTCAGGGAAGCGACTTTGATATTCATTGTGTTCAAGCGAATGAAGAGCTCTTCCCGGAATTCACCCTTCTCGACCTGCGCCTGAAGGCTGCCCTTAGAAGTCGCGATGACGCGGACGTTGATCATGGTCTTCTCTTCATTGTCCGAAGACACGACTTCACCAGTGACGATGGCGCGGAGAATCTTCGCCTGGAGGTTCAGCGAGAGGGCCTGAACATCGTCGAGGATCAGTGTGCCGCCGTTCGCTGTAGCGAAGGCGCCCTTCTTTCCTTTCTTTCCAAAGAGCTCGAGGTCAAGAGCGGCTTCGTTCATCGACGTGCAGTGCACGAGGACACAGGCGCCGTTCTTGCGGTGGCTCCAGAAGTGAATCTTACGAGCGAGGATCTTCTTACCAACACCGTGAGCGCCGTCGAGGAGGATCGGGAAATCTTGCGTCGCGAGTTTCTTCGCGAGATTAATCGTCTCGAGCATCGACTTAGACACTGCCACCAGGTTTACGCGCTCGCCGATGTCTTGTGAACCGGTCTTGATCTCCAGCTTCGGACCCGATACGCGCTCCTGCTCCCGGAGCGCAAGCTTCGTTTCGAGTTCACGCGCCATGTGGCGAGCCACAAGATAAAGGCGCATGTTGCGGATCGGCGCCTGCAGGCCCTTGAGATCTTCGTTAATAAGAGCTACGTCAGCGTCTGAGAACTGGCGCTCTTTCTGCGCAGACTGAACGTGGATGGTGGCGATGACGGTGCCGTCAACCATAACTGGAACAGCGAGCTCCGCTTCAACCACTTCGTCGCGCTTCGAGTGTGCTGTAATAGGATCGCGCTTAACGTTGTTTGAGTAGTAAGCGCGCTTCATACGAGCAACGTAGCCAGAGAGGCCGATGCCCTTGGCCAGGATAGCTCCGTCAACGGCGATGCCGTTCTCAGCGCTCAAGCGAGTTGAGCCGTCAGTCATAACTTCGAAGACTTGGATTTTGTGTTCGCCGAGAGTTTGGGCGAAGTAACCACTCAACTGCGAGAAAAAGACTGTTTCATCGAGATTTGAAAGGAGTTGTGTACAAAGGGTGGCGAGTTCAGTCTTTTGTGCGGCGCTTTTCATGGTTATCTCCTTGACACTTTCACGTGTTAAAACTCACAATTTGTGCATTGCATAACTATGAAAAGAGTACATTATGCCTAAAAATATTACAAGACTATTTTGATGCGGTGTTTAATTTTTGTACGTATTTCTTAATAGATTCAACGACTTAATCACAAAAAATAGCTGACTAGAAAGCACGGAAGGGCAAAATAAAGGCCCTCTAAGGAGGGCCGTCATATTAATGAGCATTTTAAAGGGGCCCAGGGCCTCAGTTCGTCCAGCGCGGAGAATAGCAACGCCCGAAGTCCTGGGTCAGCTGCCCCACGATCTCCCCATCTTTATTCATGATGTAGATGTCTTGCGTGGCGTGCTTGCGGCTGAGCACCCGCTGGGAAGTAAAGATGATGAACTCACCGTCCGGTGACCACCACGGCTCCTCGTTAGATCCGAAGTCCTTCGTCAGCCGCGCGAGATTATTGCCCTGGCTGTCGATGCGATAGAGATCAAAGCCATTATCGACCCACGAGGTGAAAACAATCGCCTGACCATTGGGTGAGTAGCGCGGAGAAGCGTTGAACTGACCGACGAAGCTGACTCGACGTGCTGACTTATCGGACTCGCGCGGATCCATGATGTAGATGTGGGCGCGTCCCGCGCGGTTGGACAAGAAGCTCATGCTGGTACCATCCGCGGTGACCGTCGGATCGACGTCGTCGGCGTAGTGCTGAGTGATCTTACGCAGTTTCTTCGTGGCGAGATTCATCTCGTAGATATCCGCGTTGCCGCTGATCGTGAGAGTGAAGTAGATACTTTTCCCATCCGCGCTGTAGATCGCTCCCGAGTTCACCCCTGGATGGCCCGAAACGTCAGAGAACTTTTTGGTCTTAAGATCGAGCTCGCGCAGGTCGATGTTCTTGGTCGATTTGTTCTTGCGGTCTTTCTGCACGTGCGACTGGATCAGAGAAAAAATAATCTTCGAGTTATCCGGAGAAATCGACGGCGAGATCACTGTCGAGTTGAAGAACGACAGGCGCTCCACGCGGCGACCATCGAAGTCCATCCGGTAGAGCTCCTTGCGCGTCTCCTTCCCCACGGTGGAACGATCCGACACAAAAATAATCTTTTCCAGGAACACAGAGCGCTTCCCGGTGATCATGAAGTAGACCTCGTCGGCGAGCTTGTGGCCCTGGTCGCGCACAGAGGTCCCGGCCGCGGAGATCGTCACCTGACCCGCGCTCTGGCGCTTAAGCACGTTCCACACCTCGGCGATGAGCTTCACGCCAGCGCCTTCACCCTGGGCACGCAGACCCACCACGAACTGCTTAGACCCCCACGCATCCCACTGCGGCTTCATCGCCGTGCTCGAGAGTTCCGTTGCATCGATTTTGTGTTTGTAGAAAGCAAAGTCGTTCTTCAGGAGCCCGATGAGCTCTGCCAAAATCTTGTCTTGCGCGGGCGTGAGCGCACCGACGAGTTCCGTCTGGCCGAAAGCGACCTGCTCTTTTTCGGCCTGGGCCTCACCTACGGCGATGACGGAGACGGTGCCGTCGCTCTGCGACCAGCTAAGCGATGACGAGATGACGAGAACCAAGGCCAAAAGAAACTTCATACTAAACCTCACTAAAGTGGAAAGCCGAGAATCACGCCTCGTCCCGAAAGAAGCGCCGAGGCTTCCGTCGGTGGCGGAGCAAACGGAGCCGCTGCCCGCAGGGCCGCCTCTGCTTTACTGTCGAACTCACTATTACCGCTCGATTCACGGATCTGCGTTTTTAAGATCTCACCGCGAGCACCGATCCACACATGGACGCGGCACTTGAGGTCCTTTTCGCGAAGGAAACCAGGTAACTTCCAGTGCTCACGGACTTTCTCTGGCAGCGTCTGTACATAGCCCACGAACACCGAGTTACTCATCTCTGAGATGTCACCCGTCAGTGCCGTACCTTTGCTAAGTCGGTTGCCTTCGATGATCAAGCTGTCGAGCCCTTGAGCTTTACCGCTCCTGTCACCCTTCACGGCCGTGTTTGAAACTTTGATTTTTTTATTGCTGTATTCCTGGAGGAAATTTGCGAACGACTTACCGGGTTTGGCGTCGCTCGGTTTGTCTGAAGGCATCACCAGATCGTCTGGCTTCGGAGCGACAGCGGTTTCCTCGACCTTCGTTGCTTCCGCGAGCTTCGGCTCCTCGCTCGGAGCTTCCGCAGGCATCTGGAGTTGCCTCAGTTCCTGAATTGTCATCTTCGGCATGCCTACGACGTCTACCCGTACGGCAGCCCGCATAATCTCCATCGCGGCATCAGGCTCCATCGTCTTCTGCACCACACGGCCAACGATGAAGGCGACGAGGATGAGAAACAAATGCATGGCAATCGCCAGCATGAAGCTGGACTTAAAGTCATCCGAGTACCAAGTGCGATCGCGCTCCCAGACGTTCACTCACACACCTCTAGGTTTTCTCGATCTCAGTGACGAGAGCGATGTTAGAGACCCCGGCGTTCTTGAGGGCAGAGATGAGCTTCGCCACTTTCTCGTACTTGAGGTCGTAGTCAGCGCGCAGGTAAACGACGTCGGTCTTGTTCGCGGCGAGTTTATCTAGGATCGAAGCGACGAGCTTTTCCCGTGTGACTTTGTCCTTCCCGAGGAAGAACTCCTCCCCGGCGGTGACCGAGAGGATCACTAGTTCTGGTCGCATGTTCAGCGAGGTCACCTTCCCCGTCTTTGGCAGCTTGAGCTGGATTCCACTAAACATCATCGGTGCCGTGACCATGAAGATCACAAGCAACACGAGCATGACGTCCACGAGAGGAGTGACGTTAATCTCTCCGATGGGACCTTTCTTATTTCCGCTGGAAAATGCCATAGGTCCTCTTAGTCGCGACGGATACTCAGGAGTGAGCGCTCCACCATGTTAAGGAAATCCTGCCCGAAGGCCTCCATCTGACCCGACATGCGCGCTAAGCGCGTATTGAAACCGTTGAAGAACCAGACAGCGGGAATCGCTGCGGCGAGGCCCACGGCCGTGGCGACGAGGGCTTCTGCGATACCAGGGGCAACGGCTTCGATGGAGCCACCGCCACTCGACAGACCCGAGAAGGCGTCGATGATCCCCCACACTGTTCCGAAGAGACCGATGAACGGGGCCACCGAGCCGATGGTCGCGAGAGTGGCGATGCGAAGATCAAGTTTCTCTTGCGCCTGAGTCACTCCCAGCTTGAGAGCTCGCTCGACCGGCACGAAGTTCTGCCCCTTGAGGTACTCGGCGAGGCTTGCCTTGTCACCGAGCTTTTCAGTGAGGCGATTGATCTCTTCGTAGCCGCGGCGGTACATCAGCCCCATAGTCGAGTCGTGGTTCCCCATCGCGGCCTGGAACAGTTCGCCCATGCTCGCGTTACTCTGAAAGGCGCTGAGGAACTTTCCGTTCGCCTCATCCACTGTTTTCAGTTCTTTCATCTTTTGGATAATGATCGCCCAGGAAAAGACGGAGCAGGCGACGAGCAAGAGTAGGACACCCTTGACGACAGGGCCCGATAGC
>JBKHVY010000015.1:0-22659 GCA_046569805.1 Bacteriovoracia bacterium
TGCTTTTTCACCAATTCAATGGCCGCTTCGGTGGTTATATCTTCGCCAAAACTGTCGAGGCGACGATCCTCGGGATGATACTTCTCGTTGGGCTCCACTGGCTCAATTATCCCTACGCTTCCTTATTGGCGATCGTTGGCGGACTAACCAACGTCGTCCCCTACGTTGGGCCAATTTTGGGATGGGCCTTCGCGCTTGGGGTGGGTATCATCCAGCCCTCGATAAGCACTGAAGCACTTGCTGCCATGACCGCCGTTTATGCGGTCGCCAACTTCATTGATATGGCGCTAGTCTTTCCTCTTTTGGTTTCAAGGATCGTTAATCTGCATCCACTCATTGTCGTTATCTCTGTCATCGTTGGCTCCGAGGTGGGTGGTTTAGTGGGCATGATTGTGGGTGTACCGGTGGCCACTTTCCTCAAGCTCGTGATTGCGGACATTCATAAATCGCTTTATGTGGAGAACATGAAATGAAGCTACTACACATCATCCTATTTTCAATTTTGCTGGCCAGCTGCGCGAGTGAGGGGCCAGAGGGAAAGACCGAGGCGGAAGTGCTGTATAAGGAAGCTCAGGAGCTTGTGGAGAGCGAGCGCTACATTCTTGCTACGGAGAAACTTCAGCAGATTAAAACTCAACATCCCTATAGTTTTTATGCGACTCCGGCCGAACTGCTACTCGCAGAAGTTCAGTACAAACAAGAGAGCTACCCTGAAGCCGCAGCCTCATTTCTTTTGTTCCGAGATTTTCATCCGCGCCACGAGAAAATCGCTTATGTCGTTTTCATGATCGGTGAGAGTTACTATAAACAGCTTCCAGATACGATCGACCGCGACCTCGAGACGGGCACCGAGGCCCTTAAGTTCTACGAGGAGCTTATCGCACGCTACCCCCAGTCGGCGGACGTACCCAAGGCTAAGTCGCGTGTGAAGAGGATTCTGCGAATGCTTCGCGAGAAGGATCAGTACATAGCGGATTTTTATTTTAAGACAAAGGTCTGGGAAGCTGCGAGATACTGGTATATCGACATTCTTACGAGGCACCCTGAAAACGTTCCCCTCCGTCAACATGCGATGTTGAGAGTCGTTGCAGCTTCGGCACAGCTAAAGAAGTGGGAGGAGTGCCAGCTCTACGGTGAAAAATTCCAGGGTTTGGTCGACAAGGCGACCGCTGGAGAGATACGATCATGGCAGAAACAATGTGAAAAACGTGAAATCCGGTAGGAGGAGAGCTTGGAAAATCTTAAGCTCAGCGATCTGATGAGAAAGGCGAAAGAAGCCTTTCAAAAGAATGATCTCAAGACATCCGCACTCTTTTTTAACGAAATCATCGACACCGACCCGAACGCCACAGAGGCCTATTTTTACCTCGCGAACATCTTCCACATGCGTGGAGAGCTCGGAAAGGCCGTAAGAGGGTTTAACCGCGTCCTAGAGCTCGACCCACATCACACGGATGCGTCCATTTCGCTTTCCGTGATCCTTAATGACATTGGCAAATACGAGGAAGCAAAAGCTGTCTTCGACAAGGCCAATCACCATGTAAAGATGTCACCGCAGCAGGGCCTCTCTGAGCCGCACATCAATAAAAAGTTCTCTCTCAAGCACTACGAGATTGCAGAGATGTACGCCTCTTACCAGCGCTGGGACGAGTCACTCTTTGAATACAACAAGGCGATTAGCCTCGATCCTGACAACCTCGAGATTCGCATAAAAGTTGCGAAGCTATATTCGAAGAAGGGTTTTGTGTCTAAATCCTTTGAAGAGCTCAAGCGCCTTAAGTCAGAGCATCCACATTATATTCCTGCGCGCATGGCACTGGGTCTGCTCTACTACGGTAATGGAAACATCATTGAGGCGCAGTCAGAGTGGCAGGCGGTGCTCTCGCGCGAGCCGAATCACCAAGAAGCTAATATGTATTTGCAGTTGTCGCGATCTGCGACAGAGACGAATCTTTCCATCTAATAATCTTAATGCGACACCAATAAAAAAGCCCTCTTTCGAGGGCTTTTTTATTAAGTGCATTTAAACAATCTTAGATTTCGTTGCTAAGACGATTGAAGCTCTCTTTCGTGCCGCGGATGTCGCCGGACTCAAGAGTGATGCTCGGAGCGAAGTTAGTCCGCTTGGAGTCGTCTGACGAGAAGTTCACGATGTAAGTTTTAAGTTCCTTATACATTTCGTGCTTCACAGTTAGCTTGCTGTCAGCGAGGACAATCTGCTTTGCAACTTTCTTGGCAGAGTTGATAACGATTGGCGCCTTGAGGTTCGCGCTCATTTCCACAACGTTCGCTGGGATCGTGAGGATGCTGTAGAGTTTCGCGTTGCTCAAAGACTCCAGATCGAGTCCGTTAAGATCGGCCGGAAGTAGCTTAGCTACGTAATCAGGCTTGAAGATCTTAGGTTCGATGATCGGGAAAGCAATTTTCTCGTCTTCAATGGACTGAAGCCAAAGAATGAGTGTGCTATCACCTGGATCGACAACAAAGTATTTTTTGAGTTGATCGAAGCCCAATAAGCCTTCGTTAAAAGTGATTACATCACTCGGATTAAGCTCAAGTTCCCCAAATCTCGTGGTTTTGACTTTCAACGCCAGCCTCCGAAATAAAACAGTAAGGTATTTTTACCTTACCATTCAGATCGTAGCAGTCAACGAGAACTTAGATCAAGGAGGAAATTATTTCTTTTTCAGCTCTTCGCCCAACCTTGAGATATCTTCCATGTTGGCTTGCACTGCGGCAACGTTCTGATCGTGGATGGCCTGATAGACTTCTTCACGATGAATTTTGGTCTCTTTGGGAGCCTTAATTCCTAGACGTACTTGCTTACCTTTAATCTGCACAACAACGATTTTGATATGATCATCGATGGCGATGCTTTCTCCAAGCTTCCTTGTCAGAACCAGCATTTTCAATCCTTGATTGGTGTCAAACAGATGACAAAACCCTCTTCATGCGAGGGCCGAAGGCATCTATATGACCGCCTGTCAGGATTTGCAAGAATAATTTAGATATTTAGGCAAGATTGAGGTTCAGGTGTGTAAAACTAACGCAGGAAGTCCATTAGTTGCTGGTTCATCAGCGTGCCGCTGGCCTGGTAGGTCGCCTTCAGGATGTTTTGCTCTTTTTGAAGATTCGAGAAAAGTTCCGCCACGTCAGCGTCTTCAACCTTAGTTTTGTATTCCTCGTTAAGGAGCTTCATCTTTTCAATATTGTTTTCTGCGTTACTGATGTTGTTTGAAAGCGCCCCGATTTGAGTTCTGTGGGCGATGACGCGATCAATCGAACGATCCATCTGTTCAAGCAAGCTTTGGACGACGTCGGGGTTGTTGGTCAACATCGCGTTCTCAAGCGATGCCAGCTCATCGAAGATGCTCGATCTGATGCTCTCGCCGCCGTTGCCCGCATCTGACGATGCGAGAGATCGACCGGGAGACTGGATCTCTTCTTGGTTGGGGATCTCTCCGGGGGCATCCGGAAGCACGAGGCGCGAGTTCTGCTGCTTCTCCTTATCGAAGAAGAGTTCGGATCCAGTCAGATTGATGGGGATGAACACATCTTTGTTCACTTCGATGAAGATCTTATTTTGATCGCCGAGGTATTTCCCATCTTGGTTGAAGGGCTTCGTGAGAAGTTTTTGGCCAGCAAAGAGATATCGGTTTCCCATGCGCTTGTTAGCAAGGCTCAGCGCCTGGAGTCGGAGCTGGTGGATTTCTTTCGAAACACTTTGTCGAACCTCAGGGTTGTAAATGTCGGAAGCCTGACCGATGGCGAGCTCCTTGGCCTTCGTGAGAATTTCAGTGAGTTCCTCGAGGACTGTTTCGGTAAAACTAAGGTTCGTCTGTGCGAAGTTCAGGTTCCGAAGGTACTGCTGAGCATCGATGTTCCGAGACCTGATTTGGAGCAAATCTACGTTTCCAATAGGATCGTCCGACGGTTTCTGCATGCGCTTCATGTTTGACCCCTTAATCTGGAGGTCTTCCACTTTGCTCTTGGTTTTCCCCACGGAGTACTTGATGGCGTGGAGCGAGCTATTTTCAGATACTCTGCTCATGGGTTACCTCAGTTCATGATCCCCAAAACGGCCTTAAACATTTCATCGGAGGCACGGATGACCTTCGCTGAAGCTTCGTAAGCGTTTTGATACTTCACCATGTTGGCGCTCTCTTCATCGAGGGAGACGCCGGAAATACGTTCCTTGATGGAACGGGCCTGCGCCAAGATTCCTCCGGACTGTTCTGTGTCGATCTTTGACTTCGCAGCCTGCATGCCAACGCCGCCGACAGTTTTGAGGTAGTGCTCTTCGAGGGTCGCGGACCCCTCACCAAGAATCTTCTCGTGCTGTAGTCGAGAGATTGCGATGGCGACGCGGTTATCACCCGGAGAGTTCGGCTCGATTCCAGCAGCGATATTGTTCACGTCTCCGAGGACGAGTTCCGAGAGCTTCAGGTACTCGGCGGCGCGCTTGCGTCCGGTGGGGGCTTCGAAGAAGTCGATACCGGTGACAGGTCCATCGGCAAGGCCGGGCATCGGAAGGCCCGTTCTTTCGTCGATGGGAACTGAACGATTGGCGTAACCCTTACGGTGAACGGCGTTGGTGGCGTTCGCGAGGCTGTAGGCGAGCTCATCCAGCTGATCTTCGACGCCCTGAAGGTCCTCGTTACGGGTCCGTAAGAGCGCACCAAGAGTTCCGGTCTTAAAGCGCGAGGAAATGGGCTCCGCTGGTCGAGATTTGAAAAAAATCTCGAGCATTGGTTTCTGCTCGCTCGAATACTTGTCAGAGAGACGATTTCCGACGACGAGCTGCTGTTGGACATCTCCGGCGACGAGCGTTCCCATGCCTTCAACGTTAACGACAAACCGATTCTGCTCGTCGTAGTAAGACTGTACCGGGAAGTACTCGGCGAGCTGCCGGAGGGCCGAGTCGCGTTGGTCGCGCAGGTCGTTGGCTTCTGCTCCGGAGACCTCGAGGGCCGCGACTTCTTTGTTGATCTTCGAGATGTTTGCCGACAGGTGATTGATGTCGTCGACGATGAGTGTGATCTTCTTGTTAATTCCGGCGCGTGTCTGGTCGATGTCGCGCTGGATCCGATGGAAGTCACCGACGACGATCTTGGCGTTCTCGCGGACGAGACCCCGGACGGTTTCGTCCTCGGGCCGATTGGCCAGCTCTCTGAAACCGTTGAAGAAGCGATTCAGAACTTTATTCATACCTTCAGAGTTGATCTCGTTGAAGATCTCTTCGATGTGGCCGAGTTGCGTTGTGCGCTCTTCGTTGAAGTTGTGTTGAGAGATGCTACTGTTGAGCTTCTTTTCGACGAGTTCGTCGTGGCCTCGCTTGATCGATTGGATATCGACACCGGTGCCCATAACGTACGGGCCTTCGTTGAGCGTGATACCGGTCTTGGTCCGAACCTCTTGGCGAGAGAAGCCTTCGGTGTTCGCGTTGGCAATGTTATGCGACGTCGTCGCCATGGACTTCTTCGCTGTGAACAGACCTGATTTACCGATGCTAAGTAAATCGGACAACGCTTACTCCCTTCGGCCTATCGGGGGGCAGAGCGGGTCATCCCGTCTGCACCGTAGGTGTTATAGTTTCGCTTTCCTGTGAAGCCATCTCGAATCTCTCGGATCGACTGCATCGCGCGGTTTAAGAACTGTTGATTTCTCTTGTTTTGCTCCTGGACGCGAGTGATGACGTCGATCAAGAGAGCGTTGAGGTTGCGGAGAGCCGGCATGGCGAGCTTCGACTCCGCCGATGCGAAAGTGGTAAGAAGTCCCGATACATTCGAAATCTGTTGGCCAGCTGGGAGATCACGATTCATGCGGCCTATGAGTTCCGCACGAGCACTTTCCCATTCGCCGATGGAGGCGATGACGTGTTCCTTCTTTGCGATCAAGTCTTCGAGGCTCTCGATCTCTCCAGAGAGGAGCACCTGGTACTCATCGCACGTGAGCTCGTAGAGGTCGTGGTGCAGACGACAGAAGTTCTCCCAGACCTCAATGGCTTCGGCATGGTAGAGTCGTAGGGCTTCGTCCATCATGGACTTCTTCCTTGTCTAGGGTTGCTTAAAACTCTGACTGCAGCATCTTATCTGCGAGCCCGTCGTAGTCGATGTCGTAGGTTCCCGCCTGGATCTGTGCCTTGAGCGCAGCGATGCGTTCAGAGTTGTCGACCTCCGGGGCGGCGGCAGCGGCCTTCTTGATGCGAGCAAAGTCCCGAACGCCATCAGGAATGCTGACCTTCGCGTCTTGCGACGTACGGTTCGCGAGCTCTCCTGCGCGCTCTGGAGTATTTCGTGCGGCTTCGCCCGTCCCCTGAGTAGCGGTCTTCCCGACTTGCCCGTTACGGCCTTTCGGAAAAAAGGGTGAGCGTGTGTCGATGCTGTTGCTCATTCGTCAACTCCTTTGACGTTTGCCTGGTAGGCGGAGCGCATGGTCTGCGCAGAAGGCGTTTGTTTTAAGTGTGCTGGCAAAATTTGATCCAAGATCACTTTCTTTAGACCAATCCCACTATCTGATTTTGCCATAGTTTTCGCGCGTTCGTAATCCATAAGTGATTCGTAGTACTGCTCAGCGGAACTCGGTTCACCTTCGCGGGGGATACTTTTGCGCATCTGCTCGATCATATGGTTCGAGAACTGCGTCTCGAGGCCCTCAGCAACATCCACGTAGGGCTTGATCATTTCTTCTCGAGAAATGGGCTTCAGTCCTTTCGTTTGTGCGCCGGAAATTGTCGTCACGATACCATCCTGGTTTGCCTGACGGGGTCCTTCATGGACACCTTCTTAAAGTCTAACATAGGGGCATGGTTTGGCGCCAGTCCCCCCACTAACCTGTAAAAATTGACCGGTTAGATAAGCTCAATTTCCGCTACCAGGGCACCATTTTGCTTCAGGGCCTGGAAGATCGAGATGAGGTCTTCGGGAGTTGTTCCGATAGCGTTCAGCGCCTTAACTAAGTCGTTGATTGTTGTGGCCTTATCAATGACGTGTAACGCCTGTGGTTTACCCGACGGATTGTCTCCGCCTTTAACCTCGAGGGTCAGGTCGCCGTGACTAAGCGCTACTTTCTTCAGGGTGATGTCCCCTCCGGCAACGAGCGTGCCGGTCCGCTCGTTAATAACGATGCGAGCAGCAGAGTCCGCGATCACGCGGAAGTTCTCGACCTGAGCGATCAGCTCCACGACCTTCTTCTCGTACTGCGTGGGGATGATGAGGTCGATCGTCGTCGCGTCGGCGGCCGTCGCGTACTTCCCGCCGAGCTCCTGGTTGATGACCTTTTCGATTCGCGCCGCAGTTGTAAAGTCAGGCTTGTTGATTGCCAGGCGCAGCGACTTCTTATCATTAAAAGCAATTTCTAGCTCGCGTTCGATCACCGCACCATCGGGGACGCGGCCCGTGGTCGCCATCTTCGCACCCTTCTTCATGCCACCCACGGAAAGTGGACCAGAAGCGACAGCGTAAATGTTTGTGTCTCCGCCCTTAAGCGGTGTGACGAGGAGCGTGCCGCCTGCGAGGGAGGAAGCGTCGCCGATTGAAGATACAGTGACATCGACTTTCTGGCCGACTCGACCAAATGCCGGTAGCTTCGCCGTGACGATCACCGCTGCCACGTTCTTGGAGGTGATCTCTTTCTGAGTGTTCAGACCGAGTGTCTGGAACATCTTCTTGAGCGACGTGTTCGTGATTTCACCACCACCGTCACCCGTACCGTTGAGGCCAATCACAAGGCCATAGCCAATGAGTGGGTTATCTCGCACTCCCTTTACCGAGACCAGGTCTTTGATGCGACTCGCGCTTGCAAAAGCACTGACAGGGAGGAGAGTAGCAATGAGAAGAAGCGTCTTGATCATGGTGTTACCTCAGGATGATGACCCGGGACTCGAGGAGCTTGTCCGAGTTGATCGTGTCGTTGTCAGCGATGTCTTTGCGGGCCACAAGCGCCTGCACTTCGATGAGTTTCTTTTCTTTCCGGAAGACGACTTCCTTCTTTCCACGGAGGAGGACGTAGTCCTTATTGATCTCCTCGGCGACGACGCCGGAAATCTTGTCATAGACTTTTGTTTCTAGCTCATCCGTTTTTTCGGCCTCCGGTGCTACTGGAGCCGCGGGCGTCGCGGCTGCTCCAGCCGCCGCCGAAGTTGACGGATTTTTCTTTTGCGGTGGCTCTGGTGTCGAGCGCTTAAGTTCGCTTGAGATTTGCCCGCGCAGATTGTCCAGAACGTTGACGATAACGATGTCCCCCACGCGCTTCGTGACTTCTGTTGTAAAAAGGGATCCACCCTGCGGATTGACCCACAATGAACCGGAGGCTCCGTCGTCGATAAAGTCGTCGGCCCGACTCCTGCCGTTGGCAGATCGGTAGTCACGCTTTACGGGTGGTTCGATGTCGCGCGTCGGGTTAAGGTTACTCAACGAGTTCGGGTTCTGAATCGGTCGGCGGTCACTCTTGGTTTTCTTGAATCCCTGTTCCCGGTAAGAAGCGTACGGATCGTTGAGTCGGTTCGACGGATCAGTCATCGCCTCCTCACGGTCGATCTGGCGATGGATACCGTTGATGTACGACGCACAACTTGTGACCAAGAAAAGCATTGCGAGTACGATCTTCATAGCTCAACCACCACTTTGTTATGATCGGTAACAGTTCCCCGATGCTTTTTTCCCGTCGCCTGGTTCCAGACCTCGACCGAATCTCCCTTGCCGCCGTTCTGCCGGGCCAGCGCCTGAGACTTGAGAGTTACGTGATCGTTTTCAAAGATGAGCTGTACGCGATCACCGGCTTTTACCAAGGTGATAGGTGAGAGGTCGCTGCTTCTAAGGAAATCCCCGGCCTTGAGCATTTTGTTGGTCTTGAAGAAACTAATCTGTGAAGCGTCGGTGAGGTACTGGCCAAAGGCAGGGGTTGGCACCGCAACTTCTTCGAGCATGTCTACGGTTAGGCCCGTTGAGAAGGCCGGAAGAGAGCGCTTGAGCTTGTAGGCCCTAACTAAGGAGACGAACTTCGCCTGGAAATTCAGCTCGCGTGTCTGCTCCGAAAAAGAGCTTAGATTCAAGCGGATGATCTCTTCTCCCTGGAACTGACAGGGGTGGCATTTCGCTGTGAATTCTGCGTCCTCAGGGATCGATATAAGATTGCTGCTAAACGGAGCACTCAGTGTGATTTTTGCTTCCCCGATGCCATTGAACGAACTTCGGATGAGTCGCTCAACGTTGGTCACGCGGATAGATTTTTTTTCGCTTGAGAGTCGGATTCCCTTCGGCATCGCAGCCTCAAGACGAGACACCGGAATCACACCGTGCTGGTCTTGAAGGACTCTAATGAGCTCCTGGGTCTGATCTACGGAACAGTTTGTGCTGAGGAAAGGCCACGAGTCTGTTTCGCCTGCGGTTAAGAGGACGTGTGCAGGTACGACGATGTCACACGCCCAAGACCCAGAAACTGAAAACAAAGAAATTAGTAAAATAGCAATTCTCATAAGCCCTATCGAACGTTGTTTACGGTTTGAAGCATTTGATCGGCGATCCCCATGACTTTCGAGTTCATCTCATACGCTCGCTGCGCCTTAATGAGGTCAGTCATCTCATTCATCACATTAACATTCGATGACTCGATCGCTCCTTGCATGATGATCCCGGCGTTGTCGGTACCAGGAGTGCCTTGGATCGCTTGGCCCGAGGCCTGAGTCGCTGCAAGCATGTTCCCGCCCTCGGAGCGAAGGCCTACAGGGTTCACAAAGGTGAAGACGGGGATCTGGCCCAGATTAATCGGCTCTGGGGAGTTCTTCAGGAAAGCCTCGACCGTACCATTCTCTGCGATGTTGATGCTCATGATATTCGGCGGAACGGAGATCCCCGGGAAAACCCGCTGCCCACTGCGTGTCACCAAGTTCCCTTGGGCATCGACGTTGAAGCTCCCGTCACGAGTGAATTTCATTTCTCCGTTGTTACCGATGACACCGAAGAACCCCTCCCCGTTAACCATTAGATCATAGGGATTATTCGTCATTTGGGGTGAGCCCTGGGTGTGCACCTTTCGAGTGGCAGCCACCTTCGAGCCAGAGCCGATCTGCGTTCCTACGTTAAACTCACTGTCCGCGGATGAACGAGCACCGGCTTCCTGGACTGTTTCGTAGAGAAGGTCGTCGAACTCGGTCCGCGATTTCTTAAACCCCGTCGTGTTAACGTTGGCGAGGTTGTTGGAGATGGTGCTGACGTTGGCTTCCTGAGAAGCCATTCCTGTCGCGGCGGTGTGGAGAGCTCTAATCATCTATTCCCCCTCAGAATTTCGCTAAGTCATTAACGGCTTTGCCGTTAATGCTGTCATAAGCGTTTATGGCTTTCTGGATCGATTCGAAGTGGCGGTGGGCTTTTATGAGCTCTGACATCTCCTCCACGGCGTTCACGTTTGAACCTTCGATGAAGCCCTGGTTCACGGTCGTCTTAATGTCGACCCGTCGAGCGTTCTCGTCACTCGGGTTGATGAATAGGGCACTCCCTTCCTTGCGAAGGGCCTGTGTGTCTGCGAACTCGACGACAGATAGCTTTCCGATAGCACCTTCTCGAGTGAGGATTTCTCCCTCGCGACTCACCGTGATTGGCTGATTATGAGGAAGGCGGATGATGCGTTCTTCGGGGGCGGGAAGGCTTTCAGCGGCCGGGCTACGCAGATCCTCCGCCTTAAGCTCTAGGGCCTGTAGCACTTTAAAGCCTTGATCGGTGACGAGCTCTCCGTCCTTAGAGATGGAGAAGTTGCCTTTCCGCGTGAAGCGAACACCCTGCGGTGTGAGGACTTCCATGAATCCTGTGCCGTTAAGCGCGAGATCAAGTGGGTTACTCGTCGGTACGAGCTGTCCCTGATCATGGCTGGTATAGGAGCCAGCGATTGCTACATAAGCGTTTTCTGCACCCTGGGTATGGTAAAAGTCTTGCGGCGAGAATTCTTTATTGGGGATGTGAACGTCGTCGGAGCCCTTCTTGAGAGCCGTGAGGTGTTCTTCGAAAACGAGCTGGTCTTTCTTGAAGCCCGGCGTGTTGGCGTTTGCCACATTATTGGCAATCGTTTCAACCTTGCGCTGCTGAGCAATCTGTCCGGAAAGCGGAACCCAGATGTTTTTCATGGTCCTCCATGACCTCAATTCAGGACCATCCTGGTCCTAGGCAAAATTGTACGTCATTGTGTGGTTCTACCAACACCCCCCGGACATTTTTTCCCATCTGCCGCAGCTCTCAAATCTTTGAAATCTTGAGAAATCATCCCTTGCGTGGGATCATGAGGTGAGATTTACATGTCAAAGACCTAACAAGTGAGAACCAGCATGGGTACCAAAGTCACCGACGCCAAGGAATCTGTCGCGCTCGAGGATTCGCTTTTGAAGCTTGAGAAGATCGTTCAGGAACTTGAGAAGGGACAGCTCGGTCTTGATGAGAGTCTCTCGCGCTTCGAGACCGGAGTTAAGCTCTATCAATCCTGTCGGAAATCCCTCCAGGAAGCTGAGAAGAAAATTAAAGTACTCACAGACGGACTCAAAGAAGTGCCCTGGGAAGAATAGCGCTTCGCCCATTCTCCTGCGCCATCTATAATATTGTTTCGAAACCCAACCAAAGGCCCTCGTGAAGCGTCTGCTGAAAGTCATACTGGTTCTCTTCTGCCTCGGCCTCATGGGCGTCGGTGCGATCTTCGCTGTGATCGGCTGGATCGCCTCGGACTTGCCGCAGATCAACTCGTTGGCCGATTACCGCCCCCCGATGAACTCGCGCATCGTCGCTCGCGACGGATCCCCACTGCTCGAGATCGGTAAGGAGACCCGCGACGTCGTCGCCTTCAAGGAAATCCCCGAGCGAGTCGTGAACGCCTTCCTTGCAGCGGAGGACGATAACTTCTGGAACCACAAGGGCGTCGACTACCTCGGCATCGCTCGTGCGTTCATGGTGAACCTCAAGGAAGGTCGCCTGGTCCAGGGCGGATCGACGATCACGCAGCAAGTGGCAAAGACGCTATTGTTATCTAAGGAGAGAACCCTCTCCCGGAAGGTCAAAGATCTGTTGCTCGCGCAGAAAATGGAAGAAAAGTTTTCTAAGGAAGATATCCTCTTCCTTTACCTCAACCAGGTCTACCTCGGTGGTGGCTACTACGGCGTAAAGGCCGCGGTCAGCGGCTACTTCGACAAGGAACTCAAGGAAGCGACCGTCGCCGAGAGTGCTCTCGTCGCAGGCCTCCTTGTGGCCCCGGGACGTTATTCTCCCTACGTAAACCCTGTTTATGCTAAACGCCGCCAGCTCTACGTCCTCCGGCGCATGTTCGACACCGGGAAGATCACCGAAGAAGAGTACACGGCGGCCAAGAACGAAAACATAAAAATGCGCCTTCGCTCTTCGACAGCGATGAAGGGCGGTCACTTCACGGACTGGGTTCGCCAGAAGGTCATGGCGCTTGTGGGTGAGGAGGAATTCCTCACAGAAGGTTTTGAAGTAGTGACGACGATTGACTGGAGCTTACAAGAAAAGGCTGAAGCCGCCGTCATGAGGCACGTCAAAGATCTTGATAAGCGCCAAGGATTTAAAGGACCTCTGGCTCATCTCGGGAGTGATGAAGAAATCCAGGCGGACCAAGAGCGGCAGCGCCAGAAGATCTACAAGGATTCCTCGTCGTATTTTTATTTCGACGTCGACGGTACGAATCGCTTCGAATTCTCCGTGGAGCAGGACGAGTGGAAAACCCTCCAGGACGCCTACGCGAAGAGTGAAGAGCTCGTGCCCGCGCGCTACCGGGCCGATGTGATGGTGGGGAACCAACCTAACGATCGAATGGTGTCGATCCTCAAGAAAGGGGAAACGTACTCTGCTGTTGTGTTGCGCACCAACGATCCTCAGCGTCTCATCTACGTTACCATCGCGGGAGTGCGTATCGCTATTCCTGAATCGGGTTTCGCCTGGGCACACGCGCGCAATCTTTCTGAGGAGCCCAAGTGGTTCGCACCCGTCGTAAAGCCCTCCACAATCGTGAAGGCGGGTGACCAGATCCAATTGCGGATCACGGGAGACAACCAGTCAGTCTGGGGCCTTCTCAGTACTGACTACAAGAAACGCAAGCACGACGTACAAATGGTGAAGCTTCTCCAGGCACAGAAAATGCTTGTGGGTGAGTTAGATCAGAAGCCCGATGCGGAAGGCGCCTTCGTGGCACTCGATCCTCGAACCGGTAACGTTTTGACGATGGTTGGGGGGATCGATTTCGCGAAGAGCCAGTTCAATCGTGCTCTCCAGGCTGCGCGCCAGCCCGGCTCAGCGTTTAAACCGTTTATTTATGCGGCGGCACTCGAGGAAGGCTACACACCCAGTACTATCATTCTCGATACGCCACAGGCGCTTGGCGGTGCCACGGATAATCTGAGTTGGAAGCCGCGCAACTACGACGGTGAGTTCATGGGCCAGATGACCTTCCGTAAAGCGCTCGAGATTAGTCGAAACATCCCCACCATTCGAATCCTTCAGGATGTCGGAGTACCGGGCGTGAGTTCTTTCGTCGAGCGTTTGGGGATTAATGCAGACCTGCCTAAGGACATGAGCCTAGGTCTCGGATCCTTCGGCATTAGTCTCACGGAGCTCGTGAAGGGCTACGCTGTTTTCGCGAACGGTGGGAAGAAGGTCAACCTCCAGGCGATCGTCTCGATCACTGATCGGAACGGAAAGAAATACTCCTTCAGAGAAGAAATGAAGAGTGATCTGGTGGTCAAGCCCACGACCCAGGTAATAGCTGATGAGCAAGCTGGCGATAATCCACTGCAAGAGAACCCTTGGCGCGCGAATCTGACTGAGCGTCAGGTTTACGATCCACGCTTGGCCTATGTGATGAATCGTATCCTCGAGGGCGTCGTGCATTACGGAACGGCCGCTGCCGCCAAGGGCGTCTCGGCGAACATTGCGGGTAAAACGGGGACAACAAATAACTTCGTTGACGCACTCTTTGTAGGATACTCAGGAACAGTCGTCGCTGGATCTTGGGTCGGGTTCGACAACAATAACCCTCTCGGTTACGGCGAGACGGGCGGCAAAACGGCACTTCCAATTTGGATGGAGTACATGGAAAGTGCGCTCGCAAAATACGGAGCGCCAGAGTTTCCGATGCCCGATGGCATCATGAACATCTTAGTGAATAAGGAAACCGGTAAGCCACTGCGCTCCGGCGAATCTGGCGGCTTCATGGAGAGTTTCGCCGAAGGCATGGACCCAACGTCTGATCGAAGCACTCCGGTATCTAACGGAACCGAGCCTTTGGACCCACAGGCCGAACCTCCGAAAGTCATCGATGACGGTGACTACTACGAGAACCAGTAGTTCCTAAAATTTATGAGGAATTTCTCCGACAAGGCTTAAGAAGGGCCCCTCGGACAAGGATTCCTCATGACCATCAACATCGATCGCCGCCTCCTCGCATTCATGGCCCTGGTCATGGGTTTGCATCTCATGAGCTTCTGGACGCAGATCCGTGACGTCGTCGTTGCGACGAAGTTCGATGATTCGACGATCGCCGTGGTTCCAATGACCGATGATGAGTGGCAGGCGTTTAAGGCCCGCACTCAGATCGTTCAAAACGATGAAACAGGTCGCAAAGAAAAACCTAAAGATGAAGCCTTCCTGGGCGCCAAGGATCAGACGCACGATCGGCAAACTGTGGCGCGTAAGATCGATACGTTTAATCGAGCTGCGAAGGGCAATTCGCAGGCCGAATCCGTGCCGCAGCCTCGATCTCAGGCGCAGGCAAAAAAACAGGCCCTCAAGAATCTCAAGCTCAGCGACTTAGGTATGGAGGCGATGGGTGCGCCACAGATCCAGCGCGCACCGGCCTCCGCTGCGAAGAAGGGAATCGAAGCTGGTGATGAAAAATCTCAGGGGCTCTCGAGTACTAATGACTACGTTGAGCACGTGGCACTTGGAGACTTCACGCAACTCAACACCGTCGAGTACAAGTACTACGGCTTCTTCCATCGGATCCGCGGCAAACTCGAGCAATTCTGGGGTAAGTCGCTTAAAGAAAAGACCGACGCGCTCTACAAGGCCGGTCGTCGCTTACCTGCAAGTGATCAGTACACTACGGGACTCGTGATTACGATGAACGAGTCCGGCGAGATCATAAAAGTTCACGTCAAAAACCCAAGCGGCGTTCGCGAGCTCGACGACGCTGCGATTGAGTCGTTCAATGCCGCAGGACCTTTTCCAAATCCACCGAAGGGTCTTCTGGTTAATGGCAAGGCCGTGATTGAGTGGGGCTTTGTCGTTAAAAGCTGAGAGCTACTGAGCGTTGTTCGCGCGCAAAAGGGATTTCAAGCGATCAATCCCTTCCATCGTGACGTAGTCAGACCATATGGAATCGAGTTCGCGGATGGCTTCAATCACCATTAGTGCTGCTTGGTCCTTAGAGATTTTTTGTGATTCAGATAATTGTGCGATGGACTTGTTCAAGTGCTCGATCACGGGAGAGTTGTTAAGCTTGAGGAGTCTCTCTTCGAATGAGTGACTGATCTTCTTTTCTTTGCTCTTAATTATGGCCGTATTGAGAAGTTGGATCGATTCCATGTCTTCGGCTGTCCTTGGGGGTCAACTTAGGGATGAAAAACAGAGGTGCAGTATCTTCATCTGAGGTGGGTTCGTAAAGCGAACTCCTGTGTCTGGAGATTTTTTTAGGTAGAGAATTTTCAGATGAAAGAGGGCGCGTTCAGCATAAATAAAAACTAGAAATATTCGGCGCGCTAGGCGCGCCGAAAAAAAATTACGCAGAGGTTTGACAGAACTGATCGTAGGCTTCTGGAGTCATGAGCTGGCCGATTTCCCCAGCATTCGTGATCTTGACCTTGATTAGCCAAGCTTCGTAAGAATTCGTGTTGATCTTTTCGGGTGATCCTTCAACGTCTTCGTTACGAGCTATAACGCTGCCTGAAAGAGGTGAGTAGAGATCACTCACAGACTTAATAGACTCAACGACGCCGAACGTCGCGCCTGCGTTAAGAGATGTTCCCAGTGCCGGAACCTCAACGAATACGATATCGCCAAGAGCTGACTGAGCGAAATCAGTGATGCCAATTGTTGCGGTATCGCCCTCAACGAGGACCCATTCATGTTCTTTCGTGTACTTTAGGTTCTTAGGGATTTGAGTAGACATTACTTATGTCCTCCTTGCACAAAGGCTTTAGTCGTTAGGGTCGCAGCATATTTCTTCTGACGTATATCAACAAAATAATTTTGGCCTGGAAGCACCTTGTCGGCTTCAACTCGGGCCATGGCAATGCCCTGGCCCAGAACCACCGACATGGTTCCTGAGGTGACGCTTCCGATGGCCACACCTTCTGAATTACAGACTGGATAGCCTTCCCGTGGGATTCCTTTCTCTACTAGGAGCTTGATTGTTTTAAAGCGCGGTTTATAGTCCATAAGAGCCGATTTACCGACGAACGAGGCCTTGGCCTTCTTGACAGTCCATCCGAGACCCGCGTCAAGAGGAGTGATCTCATCATTAAGTTCGTGCCCGTAGAGTGGATAGCCCACCTCAAGACGAAGTACATCCCGTGCAGCGAGGCCACAAGGAACGACACCCTTAGCAATCAGGCTGTCCCATAATTTTAAGATAGTGGCGTGATCGCCGAAGATTTCAAAACCGTCTTCTCCTGTGTAGCCGGTGCGCGCAAGGATGACCTTTTTTTCCATCAAGTGTCCTTCCCAGACGGAGTAGTATTCCATGGCAGGTATCGCAGGCATCAAGATTCTGAGGATGGTTTCTGACTCAGGGCCTTGGAGCGCGAGGAGGGAATAGTCAGGGGACTGGTTCGTAAACCGTACGTTAAATGAACCTACGTGTGCGTTCATCCAATTAAAGTCTTTCTCGATGTTGGATGCGTTTACGCAAATGAGAATTCGCTCAGCAGCGAGCTTATATACGATCAAGTCGTCGACAACAGTACCGTTGTCGCGGCAGAGCGGTGAGTAAACAGCTTTTCCGATAGGAGCTTCTTCGATGTTATTCGTGACGAGGTGGTCGACGAACTTCACGGCATCTGGCCCCTCTACAAAAAATTCTCCCATGTGGGAGACGTCGAAGACACCGACCTTTTGGCGGACTGCCAGGACCTCTTCTTTCACGGAAGTGTACTGCACGGGCATGTCCCAGCCGGCGAAGTCGACGATCTTCGCTTTTAGATCAACGTGTTTTTGGTAGAGCGCAGTCCGGTGAGCAGTCATGAGCGGTCCTTTTGATTTTTCACGGCAGTCATCAAATTCTCAATCAGTGATAGTACAGTCATCGGGCCTACGCCTCCGGGAACTGGCGTGATCGCCTTCACCAGAGGTGAGACAGCTTGAAAGTCGACGTCCCCCACAGTCAGGCCTGCATCGTTCTTTGACATACCGACATCGACGACCACTGTTTGTCGTGCCGGATCGAAGTGGTCCGCAGATAAGAGATTCACTTTTCCAACCGCCGAGACCACGATGTCCGCGCGGCGGGTGTGCCTTGCGAGATCCAGCGTTCCCGAGTGGCACATCGTCACGGTCGCACCCGCCAGGTTCATAAGAAGAGAAAGAGGTTTCCCAACGATCTGGCTTCTCCCGATCACAACGACGTCCTTGCCTTTCACGCTCAGCTGGTAGTGCTCCAAGAGGGCCATGATGCCTCTAGGCGTGCAGGGAAGGAGAGACGAAGCGGTGACCTTTCCAAGGTAGAGCTGAGACGTGTTTTGGGGATGAAACCCATCGACATCCTTCGCGGGGTGCACCTGTGCCTCGATTGGGAGAGTCTTACTTGGCCCGAACACAGGAAGCTGGATGATGCATCCGTGGATGCTCGCATCGGCGTTGATCGCCGCCATCTCGGCCTGGAAAGCCGCGGCGGACGTCTCGGGACTTAACTGCCGGAGTTCGAAATCGGCGCCAACTTTTTCGCACATTTTCTTTTTGTTGGTGATGTACAAAAGTGAGGCCGGGTGGTTCCCGACCAGCACTACGACCAGCTTCGGTGTGATCCCCTTGGCCTTGAAATCCTGGCAAATTCGCTGAAGGACAGGAATTCGCTGGTCGACCAATGGTTGAGCTTTGAGGAGCAGTGTCATACGTGCAGACATCCTAGTCTTTGGTCCTGACTTTTGCTAGAACTGTGATCTATGAAAGCGATGTTTTACATTGGGACTGGCATGCAGCTCTTCGGCATGGCCGCAGTGGGATTATGCCTCTTCGCGGGGATTCAAAACGGTGACTATGGTCGGATCGAATTAGCGCAACTCGTAATTGGCTCCTTCGCATTTTACGTCGGTAATTATCTCAAAGCGAAAAGTGCTAGCTAAGCGCAAGTTCCTAGACGGATACGACCTTCAACTGATTAAATCTAAAGCATGAAAGTCTTGGCGATCGATCCTGGCTCCGTGTGTGCCGGTTACGCAGTTTGTGTCCTTGAAGGGCGCAAGATGAGATACGTCACGTCAGGTGTCCTCCGCTTTAACGCGAAGGATGACTTCCTTGGTCGAATAAAATTTATTTACGAAGAGACCAGTCGCTTGATGCACGAGCACGATCCCGATGAGATCGCCTTGGAATCACTGATCTACGTGAAGTCTCCCACATCTTTGATGAAGCTCGCACAAGCGCGCGGTGCGATGTTGGCAGCACTTACTCGGACCGAGCGACCCGTTTTCGAATACGCACCGACAGCGATCAAGTCGACGGTCGCAGGCCACGGCGGCACAGACAAGGAAGGTATGCAGAAACTTCTCCGCCTTCACATGGGACCCATGGAGTTTAAAACCCACGACGAATCTGATGCGGTCGCCATTGCTCTGTGCCACATGATGCAGAAGAATTCGATTGTGCCGACGCAGTCAGTTCCCAAGAAAGTTAAAAAGGGCCGCGGCCTGGCAGCCTCGCTCGCCCATCGCGTGAAGGACATATCTCCATGATTGGTTACATCGAAGGCAGCATCGTTTCATCCGAGCCGACCCGAGTCATTGTTCTCACTGCGCAAGGGCTAGGCTACGAGGTCCACGTTCCCACTACGCACCTTCCGGGGAAAAGCGTCGCCTTGTTTACCACTCACATAATTCGCGAGGATTCGCAGTCGCTCTTCGGTTTCGCAACTCTTGACGAGAAGCGCCTCTTCGAAATGCTCGTGGACGTAAACGGGATCGGTCCCAAAAGCGCCTTTGCTTTGATCACTCATCTAGGCCACCAGGGCGTCATCCAGGCCATCACTCTCGAAAATTCGAACATGCTCAAGGAAGCTCCGGGTGTTGGTAAGAAGAGCGCCGAGCAAATCATTCTTTCGCTCAAGGATAAGATCTCAAAGCTGACTGGTGGATTCACGCTTCCCCTCGGAAAACCTGAATCGAAGAAGGCGTCAGTGGACAACGGGTTCTCGAAGCTCATGGGAGAGACCCTGCAGGCCTGCCAAGAGCTCGGCTTCAAGGAGCAGCAAGTGATTCCCGTGATGAACAGGCTTCTTAACGAGAATGATTTTAAAACTTCAGAAGATCTCCTTAAAGGTCTTCTGCGCGAGCTGAGGTAAGCGATGGATCGAATCGTCACAGGTGCCACGGACGCCCGCGAGCGGGATCAGGAAATCGCACTGAGGCCCCGGAGCTTTTCCGAATATGTGGGCCAGGAGAAGGTTGTAGCGAACATCTCGGTAATGGTCGAATCCGCAAAGATTCGCTCTGCCGCCATGGACCATGTGCTGCTCTCAGGTCCCCCGGGCTTAGGTAAGACGTCTCTCGCGATGCTCATTGCGAACGCTCTCGGAAGCGAGATGCACGTCGTCTCCGGGCCCGCCATCGAGAAGAAGGGTGACCTGGCTGCTGTGCTGACGAACCTCAAGGCCAACGACGTCCTCTTCATCGACGAGATCCATCGCATGCACATCGCCGTCGAGGAGATCCTCTATTCGGCGATGGAGGACTACCGGCTCGATATCCTGATCGGCCAAGGGGCGAGTGCCCGGACGATGCAGATTGATCTCGTTCCCTTTACGTTAATCGGTGCCACCACGCGCTCGGGCCTTCTTTCCAATCCTCTGCGCGATCGCTTCATGGCACACCTAAGTTTTGATTACTACTCGAGCGAGACCTTGGCACGCATTCTCGCAGCCAACGCATCGAAGCTCCAGATGAGTTTGAACGAGGAATCGAAGTTCGAGATCGCTCGACGGGCGCGCGGGACCCCGCGCATCGCGAACCGGATCCTTCGTCGCGTGCGGGACTATGTGCTCGTGGCCGGTAAGAAGACCGTTGAACTCGTGGACGTCCAGAAGGCGCTCCAGCTGATGGACATCGACGAGCTGGGCCTCGATTCCATGGACCGCAAGATCCTCTCGGTCATGAAGCAGTACTACTCCGGGGGTCCCGTGGGGATCGAAGCCCTCAGTGCCACCCTGGGTGAAGACAAGCAGACCATCGAAGAAGTCTACGAACCCTTCTTGCTTAAACAGGGCCTTATCCTTCGAACCCCCCGCGGGAGAGTCCTGTCTGAGGACGCAGTTAAGCACATTGAAAATCGTTGACTACCCAAGTCAAGAACAGTACAAACTGCACATATTTCTCAGTTATTTTTAAAACAACTATGCTTTATACTTAGGGCGTAGTTCTTCAATGTTGTTGAGTTAACTCATGATTTATCAAAGAACCTTGGCCAAAGAAGTTAAAGTGACAGGGATTGGCCTGCACTCGGGCCGTAAGGTCACCATGAGAGTGTGTCCTGCCGACGCGGACCACGGAATCCAATTCATTCGTACAGACATCCCTGGATCGATTGCTATGCGCGCGGACGCGAAGAGCGTCGGTGCCACCGAGAACGCCACAACCATCGGCGAGGGCCGCGGCGCGATTCACACGGTCGAGCACTTGTTGGCCGTCCTCTACGGTCTCGGCATCAATAATGCGCTCATTGAGATCGACGGCCCGGAAGTTCCCATCATGGATGGTTCTGGAGCTTCGTTCGTCTTCCTCCTTAAGGAAAATGGCCTCCGCAACTTGAATAAGTCGAAGAAGTTCCTCGTCATCCTCGATACCGTGCGTGTGGAGAAAGACGGCAAGTGGGCGCAGTTCGATCCGCACCACAACCTCGTCATCGACTCCACCATCGTCTTCGCTCACCCGGTCATCAAGACGCAGAACGAAGTCTTCGAGTTCTCCTGCGAGAACTTCATCGACCACATCTCCCGCGCGCGCACGTTCGGTTTCGCCCGCGACGTCGACATGCTCAAGCGCAAGGGTCTCATCAAGGGCGGCTCTCTCGACAACGCGATCGTCATGGACGATTTCAAGGTCATCAATCCCGAGGGACTGCGCTTCGCGAACGAGTTCGTGCGCCACAAGATTCTAGACACTCTAGGAGACGTGAGTCTCCTGGGCCACGAGATCGCCGGTAAGATCACGACCTTCAAGTCGGGCCACAGTCTCCACAACCTCCTCTGCCGCAAGCTTCTGGACACGCCGTCGGCCTACGAGATCGTCTCGGGGTCACATCTGCGTGCTGAAGTTCGTGACAGTCTCCGGCTCCCGCAGAGTATCGCCCTGGCTCACTGATCTGCGGTTTGAGTGAGGAAGCGAGACTTGACGCCAATCATCCGATCGAACTCAAAATTATAGCGATCCTCCCAGCCGATGAACACGTCGTCCCGGCGCTTGGTGAGATTCCCGTGGAGAATGTCTGTCGTGCGATCGAAGACCAGGTGCTTCTTCGGTCCGGGGAGCGCGCGGAAGAAATTCTTCTGGGCGCGAAACGAAACGGTGTCATCGAGCTCCGATGAAATCAGAAGTGTAGGAACCGTGATCCGGCGAGCGAGGGCCCGCTGTCTCTCGCCCGCCGTGAGGCCCCGTGAGTGGTGCGCCATGGTGTCCGTGATGAGGTCCACGACCTGCTGACCAATTGCGGGAGAGTAGAGGGTGACGTCGTAGCCGTCGTAGGGAAGCTCGAGCCGATCGTTCAGCGTGAGTCCGGAGAGGCGTCCGTATTGGATCGCCCAATAGGCTTCCTGGCTGAGGTGAACTGCCGGTGCCCAGAGCACGAGCTGTGTTACCTCACGTGGATACTCGAGAGCACCACGCAGGGCGAGCAATCCCCCGGTAGAGAAACCTGCTAAGATGACTCGTTCTCCGATTTTGCGTGCGAGCGACATAGCGCTACGGAGATCCGTCAGCCAGTGAGAGAAGTGGGTACGGTTCGTGGCACTCACGTTCTTGCGCCAGTGCCCAGAAAGCAGCGGAGCGTAGACGTTGAATCCTTGCGCGTGGAAACTCTCGATGATGCCCTTCGCGTATTGAGGTGATTCGTAGAGGCCATGGAAGTAGAGGACACTGACGGGGGTTTTTCTCTGGTGCGTTTTAAGCACGGGCAAGTGCCGTTCGTGGGAAACGAGGGCAGATAGTTCTTGGCGTGTCTGCTCGAATTCTCTCACTCCGGCATCGAAGGTCGTCGCCAGCGATAGTCGCGGACAAATCCCAACGCATAGAAGATAGACTACGAGCCAACGGAGGTTCATGGGTGTATTTTAGGTCAAATTACCTGGCCCAACAGCAGCGCCTATAAATACTTCATTTAAGCAATATTTGTTTACTTGTATGCATTTATAACCATTTGTTTTTACTAGCGAGTATTGGGGAGCGATTTAGGCCTAATGGCTTGAATTTGT
>JBKHVY010000016.1:0-22420 GCA_046569805.1 Bacteriovoracia bacterium
GGGTGTGGGCGCTGGTGGCCCTGCGGCAGATTCGCTTGAGAGACGAGAGTGTGTTTATCCCTGCGGGCTGCGGCGTCGTCGCCGAGTCCGATGAAGAGGTCGAATGGAGAGAGATTCAGGAAAAGATTCTAAGCGTGAAGAAAAGCTGGGGCCTGGCGGAGTAGCCGGTGCGCTGAGCCTTCTCGCGGCTTTGGTCGAACGCGGCCTTCGCACCGTGATCCTTTGCCCCGGCGGTCGGAATGCACCGATGCTCCAGGCCCTCGAGCTCGTGGCGAGTCCCTGGAAGCTCGAGGTCCACACCTTCTTCGACGAGCGCGCGGCGGGCTTCTTCGCCCTGGGCCGTGCCAAGCGCGACGAGGCCCCGGTGCTCGTCAGCGTCACCTCCGGAACCGCGGTGGCGGAACTTCTGCCCGCAGCGATCGAGGCTCACGCCGGAGACACCCCGCTTGTGATCGTCAGTGCCGACAGACCACGCTCGCACCGCGGAAGCGGCTCGCCGCAGAGTATGCGCCAGGTGAACCTCTTCGGTGACTACGCGCCGACGCTGCACGATTGGCAAGAGGGTGAAGAGCTCCCAGAGTGGCTCTCCACTTGGACTCTACGCTCACCGGTGCACGTGAACCTATGCCACGATGAACCCCTTTGGGACAAGAGCGCGCAGATCCCAGAAAAAGTACCGACTCAAAAGCTTCAAAAAAAATCCTACGGCACCATTACCGCTTCATTCCCGAATTTCAAAAAGCCGCTTGTTCTCGTAGGCGCGCTTGCGCCGTCTGAGCGTGACGCCGTGGCGACCTTCTGCCGCTGGTACCGCGCCCCCGTCTTAGCGGAAGCGAGCTCCGGGATCCGTGAAGTCAACATGCCAAGCCAAGTCCTCGCCGCGGATCGCATCGTGCGCCGCTGGTTCAAAGCGCAGGAGTTCGACGGGGTGATTCGCTTCGGGGCCACCCCTTCATGGCGCCTGTGGCGCGATCTGGAAAACTGGCAAGGCCCGGTGGTGTCCTTCGGACAAACGCAATGGCCCGGTCTTCCGGGCAGAACACTCTCGAGCGGGGATCTTGCTCCGTGGCTTCAGCGCTGGATGAAAGAGGGCCCGAAGGTTGAGCTGCGTGCAGAGTTTCACCAAGAAGACCACCTCATCGCCCAGAAGCGCGAGGCGCTCCTAGAACGCTACCCCATGAGCGAGGCTGCGCTCGTGCGGAAAGTTTCCGTCCACGCGCCTCCGCACGCACTCATGTACCTTGGCAACAGTCGCCCCGTGCGCGACTGGAACGAACACGCACTCCAGTCTAAAGCGTTTGAGATTCAGGAGAACCGGGGCCTCAACGGCATCGATGGCCAGGCCTCGAGCTTCTACGGCCACGCGCGCCCGCATCAAGAAAACTGGGCGCTCATGGGAGACCTCACGCTCATGTACGACATGCAGGCGATGTGGGCACTGAGGCTCCTTGACCCCGACACGCACACGCGGCTCGTGGTCTTGAACAACAGCGGCGGCCAGATCTTTAAGCGCATGTTCCCCTCTCCCTTGTTTTTGAATTCCCATCAGCAGAGCTTTGAGCATCTGGCGCACTTCTGGAATATGCCCTACTCCCGCGAGCTCACCGTCGAAGCGCGCCACGCGCTGATCGAATTGATCCCTGCCGCTGAGGAGACGGAAGCCTTCAAAGACGCCTGGGATAAGCTATGAAAAATCCCATCTGGATTCTCGCAGGTTTCTTAGGGGACGAATCGCAGCTCGGTGCTTTTCCCAGCGACCTCGCGAAGCACACAGGTGTCATCCCCGAGGTCATCGACTGGAAGAAAATCACCGACGGTGCGAAGAGCCTCGACGAGGGCGCGCGCTTCTTAGCGCAGTTTGCGTTGAGCTGTGGCACGCGGCCCGTGCTCGTCGGCTACTCGATGGGAGGGCGCTTGAGTCTTGCGAGTGTCCTCGCGGCCCCGGGAGCTTTCTCTGGAGCGGTCGCGATCTCCGCGCACCCGGGCCTCTCGAGTGAAGAAGAAAAAGCCCAGCGCCTCAAAGATGACCTCGTATGGAGCGAGCTTCTCACGGACAACCAAGCAGTGTTCTGGAAGCGCTGGCTGGCGCAGCCGGTGTTCGCGGGCTCGAGCGAGGCGCAAGTGAATCTTTCAACTGAAGAGGCCCACCAATGGGCGAAAGTCTTGCGTGCTTTCTCGACCGGGGGCCAGGACTACATGCCTGCGCTCCTCGATGATCCGCGGCTCCCGCCGATCTTGTCGGTTGTGGGATCGCGCGATGAAAAGTACCTGACGCTTCAGAAACGCTACCCACAAAAAGTAGAAAAAATGATCATCGACGGAGGCCATCGCCTGCCGCTCGACGCCTCCCACGCACTCGCACAAGCGATCGCTCCTTTCATTCGCAAAACGCAGGAAATCCTATGACGACTCTCCAAGCATGGCTCCTGGCCACGCGCCCTCGCACGCTCACCGCGACGCTCGCCCCGATCCTCGTCGGCAGTGCTTTGGCGTACCGGTTTGATCCGAACACCTCCTGGACGCTCGTCCTGTGCGCGCTTCTGTGCACGCTGTGCCTACAGATCACCACGAACCTCGTGAACGACGTGTCGGACTTTAAGAAAGGCACCGATGCGCCCGATCGCCTGGGCCCTGAGCGCGCCACCGCGCAAGGATGGCTCAGTCCAAAAGCTGTCTGGACCGGAGCGCTGATCGCGATCGCTGGGGCCCTCGTATTTGGGTTTCCTCTCATGCAAGCAGGCGGCTGGCCCCTCGTGTGGTTAGGCCTCGCCTCGATTCTTGCGGCCGTGGCTTACACGGCGGGACCGTTTCCCCTCGCCTACAATGGTCTCGGGGAAGTGTTCGTTTTGATCTTCTTCGGCTGGGTCGCCGTCGGTGGCCTCTCGTTTGCTCTCACGCAAGTGTTTCCAGTCCCCGGGGCGTGGCTCGCCGGTACACAGATTGGACTCTTGAGTGTCACCATGATTGCGATTAATAATCTGCGCGACATCCACGGGGACCGGCGCTCCGGCAAGCGGACACTTGCCGCGCGCTTCGGTGAGTCCTTCATCCGCGGTGTGATCGCTACCGCTCTCTTTGCACCCTACGCCATAGGAGTTCTCTGGTGGACGATCGCTCCACTCGCAGCACTGTTGCCGCTTCTAAGTTTGCTCGTCGCGGTTCTCATCTGGAAGGGTCTCCAGAAGACGCCTCCGTCGCGGGCGCTGAACGGGTTTTTGGGGAAAGCCTCGCTACACCTTCTGATCTTCGGCATCTTGCTATCGATCGGTCTTTTATGGAAGTTCTAAGGCTCGAAGTCTTTCGCTACTCGCTCACACCGCTTCAAGCGCCGAACCGTTTGAGCGCGGCAGCTGCGCGCTCCGGCGTTCTTCTACGCGTGCACTTTCGTGATTTGCCGCTCCCGGGCCATGCTGATCTTTTTCCCTGGCCCGAGCTCGGCGACGAAGCGCTCGCCTTCCAGCTCGACGCTTTAAAGTCCGGTACACCGTGTGCCTTGGGAGCAAGCTCGCTCGCGTGGGCCTACTACGAAGCGCGCGCACGCGCCGAGGGCAGGGCCCTGCTTAATGATGCTGACTACGTCTCGCACACCACGCTTGTGGATCGCACGCAGAAGCCAGGCCCTCTGGCGAAGCTCAAAGTTACAGCGAGTGACCTCACTGATCCGAGTTCGCTTGTGGGCTTCTTTGATCACTACCCTGAGACGCGCTGGCGGCTCGACTTTAACGGTCTTCTCGAAACCGAAGAGAGTGCCAAGAAATTCTGGGCGGCGTTTTCAACGGAGCATAGAAGTCGCATCGATTGGCTCGAGGATCCCTTCACAGAAACTCTCATGCGTGATCCGAAGGCCATTGCGGTCTTCCGCGGAACTCCCGTGGCACTTGATCGTGGCGTGCTGCCGTTGATTCTCCCTCATGTCCAGACCTGGGTGGTGAAGCCCGTCTACTTCTCCCCGGACTACCTCTTCGCACAAGTCTCAGCGTTCCAAGGGCACGTCGCGTTCACCAGCAACATGGATCACCCCTTGGGCCAGCTCATCGCTCTCCACGTCGCTCAGCGTGCGCAAACACAGCATCCCAAGAAAGTCATCGCCGGAGGTCTTCTTACGCATGATCTCTACTCTCCGCATGCGCACTCTGCGTGGGTTACTCAAAGTAGATCGTGCCTCAAGGCCCGGACCCAGGGGGCGGGCTGGGGCCTCGCGGAGAAGCTTGATCCTCTCTCCTGGGAGCCCCTCGCATGAGAGTCTCTCTTCTGGCCAGTCAGCTCGCTGCGTTTCCTAGGGACTTCTGGGACTCAGCTGAGTGCGAAGTCCTCGTGATGAAGACCTGGGCCCAAGGCCGCGAGGCGGAGCTTGCGTTCCTTCGAAAGCATCTCCCCGATCTTTCGCGCCACGTGTGGCTTGCGACCTCCGGCACTCTCGCCACGGCCGGTGAGAGTTCGTGGATCGCCATCAGCAAAGAGGCGCTCCTTGCGAGTGCCGCTGCCGTGAATGCGCACCTTGACGCCACCCGAGAAGAGGCCTGGGGTTTAAATCTCCCGCTCGCCCACGTCTCAGGCCTCGGGATCCTCGCGCGTGCCCACTTAAGCGGCGCGCCCGTGATCGAACTCATGCCAGAGCGCTGGGATCCCACGAGGCTCCTCAGCTTCACGGGTCAGCACCTCTCGCTCGTTCCCACGCAAGTTTTTGATCTCGTGAATCTCAACATCGCAAGTCCAAAAACGCTGCGGACGGTGGTGGTCGGTGGTGATCGGTTGCCGAGTGATCTCTACGAAAAAGCACGAGCGCTGGGCTGGCCCGTGCGCCCCTCCTACGGCATGACGGAATGCGGATCGCAGATCGCCACCGCCGATGGCGTGAATGAAACACTAAGGCTCCTTTCGCACATCGAAGCCCGCACTGATGAGGATGAGCGCCTGTGGCTCTCCGGGCCCGCCCTTTTCACGGGCCGAGCCCTCGTGAAAGATCAAAAACTCACGTGGGTTCCACGGACAGAAAGCTGGTGGGGCACGAGCGATCGGGCACAGCTCGCGGGCACGGAGCTCAAGCTCCTGGGCCGCCTCGATAGCGTGGTCAAAGTGCGCGGAGAAAAAGTCGATCTCGCGCAGCTCGAAGAGAAGCTTCGCGCCTTCGGCGTCGTAATTGTTCCAATCACCGACGCTCGCGACGGAGCGAAGCTCTGGGCGGTGAGCGAGCGAGCGGTCGAGATAGCTGAGTTAAACGCTGGACTTCTCCCCCACCAGCGGATGACTGGGGTGAAGGTTATGAATCCATTCCCGCGATCGGCACTGGGCAAAATTAAGCGCGGCGAAGTCCGTCAGTGGCTGGAATCGAGCGTTGGGGTAAACTAGTCTGCATGATCCCACGCTATGCCCGCTTACTGATAAAATCTTATCTTTTCCTCATCGTCCTTTTAACGGTGTTCCGCGCTCTCGCGGGCCTGGTGGTGGCGCCGAGCATTCTGCAGGTCTCACTGAACGAGATCATCTACGCCTTCTTCATCGGCTGGCGCTTCGATAACATCGTCGCCTGCTTCGCCATCTTCCCGAGCTTCATCATGCTCACGCTCAACCAGTTTCTGTTTTATTCAGTGAAGTTGCAGCGTCGAGCGCTACTTCCTCTCTACGTCATGCTGCCGATCATCGTGCTCCTGCAGGTCATCGACGTCATGTACTACGAACACTTCGGACTGCGCATCACCGCGGCCCTCCTCAACTGGCTCGACGACATCGCCTTCTCGATCAAGATGATCGCCGATGAACCGCTGTGGCTCGTCGCAACCCTGGTTGTACCGCTCTTCATGTGGGGCCTCACCTGGCCCATCCGCTACTGGAGCACCAAGAACTACTGGTACCCGCTCCTCGGTCGCGCGCGCGTAACGTGGATCTTCGGTGCCCCGGTGATGCTGGCCATGCTCATCGTCGGAATCTGGGGAAGACCACACTGGCACGCGCCTCTTCGCACGGGTGCAGGGCACTTCTCGGAGAACCCAGCACTCAACCAGCTAGCACTTAATCCGACCTACAACTTCTTCACCACCTGGTTTCAGACGAGTCACTACAAGGTGAAGGCCCTCGGTTTCATGTCGCTGGAGGAAGCCTGGTCACGCATTCGCATCGAACACAAAATCACTCCACTCCCCGGTCGCCATCCGCTCACGCGGCGCTTGGACCACGGGGCCCTCGAAGATCGAAACCTCGTGGTAGTGATGATGGAGGGCATGTCGGCGCACTTCACGGGGCTTAAGCGCAGTCCTAGCTGGACCCCGGAGATCGATCGGCTCATGGGCGAGGGCCTCGCGTTTCAGAACGCCTTTAGTGCGGGCATTCACACGTATAACGGCGTGTGGTCGACGGTCTTTTCACTCCCGGCCCCCTACACCGTGCATCCGCTCAAGCATAGCTCGACCTACCACTTCCACACCTTCGCTCAGCAGTTCGCGGCGAAGAACTACCGCACGCTTTTCTTCACCACGCACGACGACAAGTTCGACAACATGATCGACTTCGTGGCGCTCAACGGTTTCCAGGAGACCTACCACCAAGGGAGCTACCCCAAGGAAAAGATCCTGAGCATCATGGGCGTCTCCGACCATGTGATGTTCGAGAAGGCCCGCGGCCTCTTCCGCGACGTGGACCGCTCGCAGCGCTTCATGGCCGCGCTGTTGACCGGGAGTAACCACAAGCCCTTCGTGCTTCCACCAGACGTGAAAGATCGCTTCACCTCGAGCGATCCCGAAGAAAACATCGTGCGCTACGCGGACTGGTCGATCGGTGAGTTCCTGCGCCAGGCGATGAAGGAAGACTGGGGTAAGCGTACGATTTTTGCTTTCGTCGCGGATCATGGCCAATCTGTCGGCACGAAGCCTCTGGATCAAATTCTGAGCCTGAACCAAGTCCCGATGTTTCTCTGGGCGCCACAAGTGATCAAACCGCAGACCGTGCGCGCGCCGGCCATGCAGATCGATCTCCTCCCCACGGCCTTGCGCTACGTGGGCGGCGACTGGCTCAATAGTACTCTTGGCCGCGATCTCCTGCGCGAGCCGCGCCACTGGGCGTATTTTTCACGCAACGACTCGACTTGCGTCGCCACCGCGACGGCCATCGACTGCGAAACGCTCGACGGACACCACGACGTCCACGTGCTTCCGGCGCCTGCGTGGCCCGAGGCCTCCGGAGCGAGCGAGAGCTCTCCGTGGAACGTAGTCCACGCGGAACTCGAAGCCACGTATAACATTCTCATGCAACGCCACTACTTCCCGTAAGGATACTGCCCATGGATAAGATCATCTGCCTCGGTAAAAACTACGCCGACCACGTCAAAGAAATGCAGGAGTCGCGCCCAGAGAAACCGGTGCTCTTCCTCAAGCCACCCTCGTGCCTGACGGAGCTCAAAGACGGAATGGCCCTCGCCCTGCCCTGGGCGCGCGGGGAGATCCACCACGAGTGCGAGATCGTCCTGAAGCTCTACAAGAAAAACGTCATCGCCATTGGCCTGGGGCTTGATCTCACGTTGCGCGAGCTTCAAAAAGATCTCAAGGCCAAGGGCCACCCGTGGGAGATCAGTAAGAGCTTCAAGCACAGCGCTCTCATCACTCCGCTCGTGGGCCAGCGCGACTTCCCAGACTGGCGCGAAGCCCCGTTTCGCTTCTCGGTGAACGGGGAACTGCGCCAAAGCGCCTCCTTAAAAGACGCGTTCTTCTCCGCTGACCAAGCGATCCTACACGCCAACGACTACTTCCCCCTGTGTGACGGTGATCTCGTCTTCACCGGAACGCCCAGTGGTGTGGGGCCCCTAAAGCCGGGTGATGTGCTTCACCTCGCGTGGGGGCCCATCGACCTGACGGTGAGGCTCGTGGCATGAGCGGACAGGAGCTGCACGACGTGAAGAATCTTCTCCGGCGGCTGGAGCTCATCGCGGAGCTCTTAGAGAAGCGCGACTACTCGACCTTTACACACGCGGAGATGAGCGAGGACGCGACCCGCGATCTCGCAGCGCTTGAGAAACTTTTTTCGAGTCTTATTAGTAACGGTCGATGAACTCTTCCGGCACCTGAAAGCGGAAGACCGGCGTAGTGATCTCGAACATCTCGCCGTCGTTGCCGAGCATCTCGAAGTGACCCCACATTTTTCCAGTCATGGTGGGGATCGGACAGAAGCTCGAATACTCGAACATCTCGCCGACTTTGAAATGCGGGGTGTGACCGACGACTCCAGGGCCCTTTACTTGGCGGACTTCGCCCTCGGCGTCTTCGATGTGCCAGGTGCGCGACAGGAGTTGCGCCGAGACACCGCGGACGTTACGAATCACGACGGTGTACTGGAACAGGAATTGCCCCTGCAGCGGATTCGATCGCGGGAAGTCGAAGTTCGTACGAACCTCGACGCGGTAGCCGTTACTTTCTTCGATGTAGGTTGGTGATTCGGTGGCCATACCTCACCATTTTACACCGAATCGAGCGGCTTATAAAGTCGTTAAAGCAATGTTCGATAAATCAACCACTCCCGTGCGCTCGATCACAGTGCCATTCATATCGACCACAAAAAGTTTGCCTTCCTGGGTCAGAAAGTAGTTATGACCGATCTTCGATATAGTCCCGAAGCGAGACATTGTGCCCTGAGACACGATTGTCCCCCGTTCGTCGATCGTAAGCAATTCCCCGTCGGCTTCGAGGAAATTTCCGCCCTTGGCGCCGATGATGGCCGGGGCCTTGAGGTTTGGATTCTGATGAACTTTTCCGTCCGCATCAAGAGTATACAATTGATAACTAAACGCAGGTCTCACCTGTGCCGCGAACCAGTTGGTGCCGGACTTCACAATCTTCGACGCATCCAGGTCTTTCACGCGAAGTTCATTCACAGTACCACGGTCGTTAACGATGACGAGGCTCGCAGGCTCGTCGCGCTTGGCCTTCACTACGAAGAACTTCCCGCCCACATACAGAGGCTTGCGGTAATCCCAGTTGCGCTCACCGATCGTTGGTAATCCATTGCGATCGAACGACCAGACCGTACCGTTTCCTTCGAGAAAGTAGTTGTACCCTGAGTGCTCAACCTTACGCGGAGCTTCGTACTGTTTGGGATCGAGACGGTAGAAGAAGCCGTTCTCGTCGATGGTCGTGATGACTCGCTTATCTGTCACGTAAAACATGCCACCTTTGACGGTGATCATGTAGGGAAGCACGAACTGGTTGAGATCGTAGACGAAGCCCTTTTCATCTAGGGTCAGGACCACGCCGTTGGCGCGTACCATGTAGGACTGCGCATGCACTGTGGCCGTGGCCGCAAGTAACAATCCAGCAACGAGGGTTGTGATGGCTTTCATGACAGACCTCCAAAGGCAATTAGGTTCGGGGTTCTTATACACCGACTCCAGGCCGTGAAGGTCTGTGAACGTAAAATTTACAAATCTGGTTATTTAAGTGGTTTAAAATCCAAGGCAACGGAGTTGATGCACCAGCGCTGACCCGTGGGACGAGGGCCGTCGTCAAACACGTGGCCCAGATGCGAGTCGCAGCCCGCGCAACGAACCTCTACCCGATGCATGTTAAAGGCGAAGTCATCGATGAGCCGCACCTGCGTCGAGTTCATCACATCATAAAAGCTGGGCCAGCCGGACCCACTGTCGAACTTTGTGGTGGAGGCGAAGAGCTCCGCGCCGCAGGCGACGCAGACGTAGACGCCGGGCTCGTAGTGCTTGTTGTACTTCCCGGAGAACGGCGACTCCGTTCCACCTAAGCGACAGATGCGGTAGGCTTCCGGGTCCAGCTTCTCTTTAAATTTATCATTATCCGATGACATGTCTCCTCCTGGAGTCTTATGCTACAAGCACCCGGAGAAAGTGTCCCTATGAGTTCAGCATCTGTCTATGTTTTGGCCCTCACGGCCAATTTGTTTTTTAGTACCGCAAGCCTCGTCTTCTCTCTCTACGCGAAGAAGTTTTCTCCCTGGTGGATCAACCAACTCAAGGTCGCCATTGCGATCCTCCTCTTCGGCGCGGCAACGCTCTACACGGGCCACGTCGCGATCAGCCCCATGGCGACGGGCTTCCTCATGCTCAGCGGCTTCCTGGGCTTGTGCCTGGGCGACCTACTCTTGTTTCGCGCCTACGCCACGCTCGGTGCGGGCCGCTCGCTGGTGCTGTTTAGCTTCCAGCCGCTGCTCTTGGGCCTCTACGGCTACTTCTTCCTCGCCCAAGTTTTCAACACCGCGCAGATCTTTTCTGTCCTGTGCATGATGGCCTGCCTCGGCGTCTTCCTGCTCGAGCGCAACAAACTCACGGGCCGCTGGGACCTCCAGAGTTTCCTCTGGGCCTTCGGGGGAATCGCGCTTGATGCGATCGGAGTCATGCTCACGCGCCAGGCGTTTGAGTTCACCCCCGAGATCCAATCCATGCAGGTGAACTTTATCCGCTGCGCCGGGGCCTTGATCGGATTCTTAGTGATCCGTCCCAAAGGCATCGTCGCCGTGGCCCGGGACATTCTGAGCATGAAGAAGCGCGAATCCGCACTCGTCATCATCGCCTGCGTGTGCGGAACCTTCATCTCGCTCTCGCTCTATCTCACGGCCCTCAAGTATGCACACGTCGCCTCTCTGACGGCCGTGGCCATCACCGGGCCCGTGTGGGTTTCGCTCTTAGAGTGTCTGTGGGAGAAGAAGCTTCCCAATCGTTACCTCACAGCAGCGTTCATGTTCTTTGTTCTGGGTTTTTATTTGATGACCTGACCTTGCCTTGGGCGCAAACGTTGCCATCTTAGGAGCAACCAGGAGGCGCCCATGAAACGAGCCGTCACGATCAAAGCATTCTACCTCGCTCAAGAAGGCCGCTTAGTTTCGATTCCCAGTGAAGGGATTCAGCGGGTTGTACGGAAGATGCTCAAAGCCCAGGCCCCGAAGAAGAAAAAACAGTCTCAATAGAATTTGTTAAGCTGTGGAAATTCCAAGATTTTACTTGTTCAATTTCTAAATAAATAATACGCTACTCTCCTTACCCGAGGAGAGCAGCGTGACCCATCCGATTTATCAAGAATTAGCGAAACGTGTGCTGGTCCTCGATGGTGCTATGGGCACCATGATTCAGCGTTACCAGCTGACCGAGGAAGACTATCGCGGTGAGCGCTTCAAAGATTTCCCGCGCCCTCTCAAAGGCAATAACGATCTCCTCGTGCTCACACGGCCCGACGTGATCACAGAAATTCATCGCAAGTACCTCGAGGCCGGCGCTGATATCTTAGAGACGAACACTTTCAGTGCTCAGCGAATCTCCATGGCCGACTACGCGATGGAAGATCTGAGCTTTGAGATCAATTTCGTTTCCGCCCAACAGGCACGTGCCCTGTGTGACGAGTTCACCCGCAAAAATCCCGCGAAGCCTAGATTCGTCGCGGGCTCGATCGGGCCCACCACGAAAACGGCTTCGCTTTCTCCCGACGTCAATAATCCGGGCTTTCGCGCCGTCGACTTCGACGAACTCAAAAGCGCCTACAAAGAACAAGTCCGGGCCCTGGTCGAGGGCGGCGTCGATATCCTCCTCGTCGAAACGATCTTTGATACCCTCAACGCCAAGGCGGCGCTGTTTGCTATCAGCGAATACTTCGAGGAGCTCAAGCGCGAGCCGCTTCCCATCATGGTCTCGGGCACCATCACCGATCAGTCCGGGCGCACGCTCTCGGGCCAAACCGTCGAAGCCTTCCTCTACTCCGTCTCGCACCTGCCGCTTCTCTCAATTGGCCTCAACTGCGCGCTGGGTGCGGAACTCATGCGGCCCTACGTCGAAGTGCTGGCGGCGAAGGCGCCGTTCCACGTTTCCATTTATCCGAACGCAGGCCTTCCGAACCAGTTCGGTCAATACGACGAAACACCGGCCCACACGGCACGCATCGTGACCGAGTTCATGCAACACAAGTGGCTCAACATCGTCGGCGGCTGCTGTGGTACCACCGACGCCCACATCCGCGCCATCGCCACCGCAGCGGCTTCGGCGCCCCCGCGCCCACTTCCGCACTTTGAACCCGTCCCGAAGTGGTCGGGCCTCGAGCCCCTCACGCTCTACCCCGGCTCGAACTTCATCAACGTCGGCGAGCGCACCAACGTCACCGGCTCGATCGCGTTCAAGAAGATGATCCAAGAGAACCGCATGGAGGACGCCCTCCGCGTCGCGCGCGAGCAGGTCGAAAACGGAGCGCAGCTCATCGACGTGAACTTCGACGACGGCATGATCGACTCCGAGAAGATGATGGTCGATTTCCTTAACCTCATCGCCGCCGAGCCCGACATCGCGCGTGTTCCGGTCATGATCGACAGCTCGAAGTGGAGCGTCCTCGAGGCGGGCCTCAAGCGCGTGCAGGGCAAGTGCGTCGTCAACTCGCTCTCGCTCAAAGACGGCGAAGCCCAGTTCATCGAGCGCGCCAAGCGCGTGCGCCAGTACGGCGCGGCCGTGGTGATCATGGCCTTCGACGAGAAGGGCCAGGCCGATTCGTTCGAAAAGCGCATCCAGATCTGTCAGCGCGCCTACGACATCCTCACGAAAGTCGTCCAGTTTCCGCCCGAGGACATCATCTTCGATCCAAACGTCCTCACCGTGGGCACCGGCATGGAAGAGCACGCGACCTACGCCGTTGACTTCTTTCGTGCCGTCCGGTGGATTAAAGAGAACCTCCCCTACGCGCGCACCAGCGGCGGCATCTCTAACGTCTCCTTCTCCTTCCGCGGCAACAATGTCCTGCGCGAGGCGATTCACTCGGCGTTCCTCTTCCACGCCATCCGCGCAGGCCTCGACATGGGCATCGTTAACGCCGGCGCGCTACCGGTCTACGACGACATCCCGAAGGACATGCTCGAGAAGATCGAAGACGTTCTCCTGAACCGCAGACCCGATGCCACGGAACGTCTGATCACATTTGCGCAATCCATGAATCCTGCCGGGAAGGGCCAAGCGCGCGTCGAAGATCTCGCCTGGCGTGAGCTCCCGGTGGAGAAACGCTTAGCACACGCACTGGTCAAGGGAATCGCGGACTTCGCCGAAGTCGATGCGGAAGAAGCACGCCAAAAATACCCTAGGCCCTTACACGTGATCGAAGGGCCTTTGATGGACGGCATGAGCATCGTGGGTGACCTCTTCGGGGCCGGGAAGATGTTCCTTCCGCAGGTCGTGAAGAGCGCGCGCGTGATGAAGAAAGCCGTGGCCTACCTCCAGCCCTTCATCGAAAAAGAACAGGCAGGCCAGAAGGCCCAGAAACAAGGAAAGATCCTGCTCGCCACCGTCAAGGGCGACGTCCACGACATCGGAAAGAACATCGTCGGGGTGGTGCTCGCGTGCAACAACTGGGACGTGATCGATCTCGGCGTCATGGTTCCCTGCGAGAAGATCCTCGAGGAGGCGCGAAAGCAGGAGGTCGACATGATTGGCCTCTCCGGACTCATCACGCCGAGCCTTGATGAAATGATCCACGTCGCACGAGAGATGGATCGCTTAGGGCTCGATCTTCCCCTCCTCATTGGTGGCGCCACGACCTCGCGCCTTCACACCGCGGTCAAGATCGCTCCGGAGTTTAAGGGCGTCGCGGTGCACGTGGCGGACGCCTCGCGCTCCGTCCCCGTCGCCGAGAAGCTCAAGACCAAGGCCGCGCGCGACGTGTTCGTGCGCGAGCTCAACGAGGAGTACGCGGGCATGCGCGCCCAGCACCTGGCGCAGCAGGGCCAGGAGAAGTGGCTAAGCCTCGCGGATGCGCGTGCCAATCGCGTGAAAATCGACTGGGAAAAGACCAAGATCACGGCCCCCGCACAGCTTGGCGTACAGGTGATCGAGGATATTTCGCTGGACGTGCTGAGATCCTACATCGACTGGACGCCGTTCTTTCACACCTGGCGTCTGCGTGGCTCGTATCCGCAGATCCTCAAAGATAAGTCGATGGGCGAAGAAGCCACGAAGCTCTTCAACGACGCGCAAGCGATGCTAAACGAACTCACACGCGACGGAAGCCTCAAGGCCCGTGCGGTGTTCGGGATCTTCCCCGCGGAAGCTCAAGGGGATGACATCCTGATTCAAGGTGTGACTTCAACATCTGTCCCTTGTGACAAACATGGTTCTCATACGCACGCCAAAGTCGATCGCACGCAGACGCTTGCGACCCTGAACATGCTACGCACGCAGCGCCAGATGCTCGAAGCGGAGTCGGCGAACCCGTGCCTCGCGGACTTCGTCGCTCCGAAGGGTGACTACATGGGGGCCTTCTGCGTGACCGCAGGAATTGGCCTCGAGGAACTCTGCAAGAAATACGACCAGGCCCACGACGACTACCAAGGGATCCTCGTGCGGGCCCTCGCCGATCGATTGGCCGAGGCCTGTGCGGAGTGGATGCACCTGCGGCTGCGGAAGGAGTTCTGGGGCTACGCCGCTCTCGAGAATCTTTCTCCGGCAGAACTCGTTCAAGAGAAGTATCAAGGCATCCGGCCTGCCCCCGGCTACTCGGCCTGTCCGGATCACACAGAAAAGAAGAAACTCTTCGCTCTCCTCGATGCGGAAAAGAACATCGGCGTGAAGCTCACGCACTCCATGGCCATGACGCCCACGGCGTCGGTGAGCGGCTGGTACTTCGCTCACCCCGAGGCGCGCTACTTCAATGTCGGAAAGATCCAAGAAGACCAACTCAAAGACTACGCCGCTCGCAAGGGCATGACCGAGACCGAGGCGCGCGCCTGGCTCTCGGCGAACTTACTCTAAGGACCCCATGAAAGTCGTCGACCACATCAAAACTTCGAAGTCCACTCTCTTCTCCTTTGAGATTCTTCCGCCCCACGCCGGAGAGAGCATCCAGACGCTCTTTAGTAACATCGATCCTCTGATGGAGTTCAAACCGAAGTTCATCGACGTGACCTACCACCGAGAGGAGTTCATTCTCAAGAAGCGCGCCGGTGGACTTCTCGAACAGAAAAGCATCCGCAAGCGCCCGGGGACAGTTGCCATCTGCGCGGCCCTTATGCACAAGTACGGCGTCGACACCGTTCCGCACATCATCTGCGGTGGCTTTACCCGCGAAGAAACCGAGTACGCGCTCATCGACCTCAACTACCTTGGGATCGAAAACGTCCTGGCCCTGCGCGGAGACTCCATCAAGGGGCAGAACGACTTCGAAGCCACGCCCGGAGGCCACGCTTTCGCCAGCGAGCTCGTCACGCAGATCCAAGCGATGAACCAGGGCCGCTACATCGACGAGGATCTCGAGAACGCTATCCCCACGAACTTCTGCATCGGCGTCGCCGGCTACCCCGAAAAGCACTTCGAGGCCGCGAATCTCACGGCCGACTTCAAGTGGCTCGCGCACAAGATTGAGATGGGTGCAAACTACGTCGTGACCCAGATGTTCTTCGACAACAAAAAGTACTTCGAGTTCCTCGAGCACTGCCGCAGCTCCGGCATCACGGTGCCGGTGATTCCCGGACTTAAGCCGCTGACGTCAAAGAAGCAAGTGCACATGCTCGCTAGCCGCTTCCACATCGACATCCCCGAGGCCCTCGCCGACGCGGTCGAAAAGTGTAAGACGGATAAAGACGTGCGCCAGGTCGGCATCGAGTGGGCGATCGCGCAGTCGAAGGAGTTAATCGCGCACAAGGCACCGTGTCTGCACTTCTACTCCATGGGTAAATCGACGGCGATCAAGGACATCGCCGCGGCGCTGTTCTAGTTATTTACGACAGGACCCACAGTCCTCGTCCTGGGCCTTAAGCCGCGCACGAGCGGCTTCGACCTGCTGGTAGAAGAACTCGACGGTTTTTTTCCCGACGTCGGTCTCGAGTAACCAGGCGATCTTACTCACCCCTGGGTAGTGCTTCAGAAGCTCCGTGATGACTTCGCCGCCGGTGAGGATCGCTCCATCTTCGCGCAGATAGTGGACGCGCGCGGCACATGCGGCGGGGTCAAGCTGAGGGAACTGCGTAAAGACGTTCTCAGCGCTAAGTGAGACATAAGTTATACGCTGTTCGGAGTCCCAGCGCTCAAGACTCTGCTTAAATCTTACACACAAAGGGCAATCAGCGTCGTAAATGAGGAGCGGGGGTTTGAGATCCATCCGATCCAGTATATCATAGAGCCGCCACAAGGAGTCCATATGAGCTTTTCCCGTCGTGATTTCCTCAAAGTCCTCGGTGTGTCCGCGGGCCTTGCTCAGTTACCTACCGGTGTCCTCGCCCGCTCTCCCTTCGAGGGATCGTCGATAATTGGCCCGGGCCTCAAGGGCATCTCGCCGGACTTCCAGGATCGCCTCGTGACACTGCCGGGCATCGACTGGCAGCTCATCATTAAAGAGGGTGACTCACTTGGGAATGGCCTTAAGTTTGGGACCAACAACGACTACCTCCAATTCTTCAAACTCACCGGTGACGACCACGGCATCTTGTGGGTGAACCACGAGTACCTCTCACCGCTATTAAGTTCAAAGCCTGAACGCACCAAAACTATAGTCGACAGTGAAATGGATATGGTCGGCGGAAGCCTCCTCGAAATTCGTAAAGGCAAAGACGGCTGGAAGCCCGTGCTTGATTCGCAGTACAACCGGCGCATCACCGCGAAGACTCCGATTCCTTTCAGCGGCGGCGTAAAGATCAAAGACTCGAACATGGCGATCGGCACTCTCGCTAATTGCGCCGGGGGGCGCACCCCCTGGGACACAGTCCTCACCTGTGAAGAGAACTACGACGGCTTCTGGGGTGAAACCGACCGCCTGACGGGCAAGCGCACGCCGTCCGAATGGCTCAAGTGGGACGAGTTCTACAACTATCCACCAGAGCACTACGGCTGGGTAGTGGAGATCGATCCGAAAACGGGAGCAGCACAAAAGCACACGGGCCTTGGCCGCTTCGCCCACGAATGTGCGACCACTCGAGTGGCGCGGGACGGTCGCACCGTCGTCTATTCGGGCGACGACCATAACGACGAACACCTCTATAAGTTCATCAGCAAAGCTCCCGGCTCACTCGCCGAGGGCACGCTCTACGTCGCCGACATCAAGAGAGGTCAGTGGGTGGCCCTGGTGCACTCGGATAAGCGTCTGAAGACTGTCTTCAAGGACCAGCTCGACATCCTCACCCACTGCCGCGAAGCCGCGAAGCTCGTCGGCGCGACGCCGCTGGATCGCCCAGAAGACATCGAGATCGATCCCTTCAAGGGCGACGTGCTCGTGGCGTGCACGAACAACAAGAAGGCAGGCCGCCCCTTCGGCACGATCTTGAAGCTCAAAGAGCGCGGCAACAACCCGCTCTCGCTTAACTTCACCTCCGAGACCTTCCTCGCTGGCGGCGAGGACGGCGGCTTCGCGTGTCCCGACAACATGGCCTTCGATCCCAAGGGCAACCTCTGGTTCACGACCGACATGAGCGGCTCCGATATGCACAAAGGCGCACTCACGAACTTCGGGAATAACGGTCTCTTTGTCGTCTTGCGCCAGGGCCCGAGCGCGGGGATTCCGATCCAGATCGCGTCCGCACCGACTGACGCCGAGTTCACAGGTCCTCTGTTCTCACCAGACGGAAAGACCCTCTTCCTCTCGATCCAGCATCCGGGAGAAACGACGACGGACCTTAAGAAACCGACGAGCCGCTGGCCAGATGGCAAGTTCCCACGCTCCGCCGTGGTGGCACTCTCAGGCACAGCGCTGAACCAGATCACGGGAGTTTAAGGATGGAAGAATTCACTAAAGACCTCAAGGCCCACCTCTTCGTGTGTACCGCAAGCGAAGGCTGCGGCGACGTCGGCGGAAACGACATCGTGAAAGAGCTGAAGACATGGATCAAAGACGAAAAGCTCAAGGACCAGCTGAAGGTCACGCGCTCCGGATGCTTGGGCCACTGCGAGCAAGCGGTTGCCGGCGTTTGTTATCCGCAAAAAAAATGGCTGACGGGGTTAGCGTCAGCCGATGGAGAAGCGCTTAAATCTTTTTTACGTGAGAGTCTTAAAGGCTAACCAGATCCTTGGCCACCGTCACGCGCTGCGAGCGCAGGGTACGTGCCTGGTGCTGGAACACGAGCTCGTAGTCTCCCGGCACGAGCACCAAGTGATAGGTCCCGTTCGGGTTCACGCGATAGGTTGTGAGCGTCTGTCCTTGCGCGTTTTTAACGATCACTGTGGTCGCTTCCGTGACACCCCGGACACCGGACTCGAGGGCACGATCGAGGAGAAGCATCCAGCCAGCGCGGTTCTTCTCGACTGTTACGTCTCTCCAGCGCGCGTAGTCCGGGTGAAAGCCCCCCTGCGCGGACGAGTTCACTTCGATCACGTAGGGAATGACCTGCATCTCCTGGTGGAGCCAGTCGATGTCACCACCGTCGGCGTTGTAGAGGAGCTCCCAGGGAGTCCCGACGCTGTAGCCGAGGCGCTCGCCCATTTCCCGACCAATTCCCTCGACCACCTCAGACATCTGTGCCCGGTTCGGCCGACACCCGTAGGGGTAGAGCACCATTTCACTGAAGGCATGGTACGAGATACTGAAGACGGGACGGATCTCCTTCACGAAGTCCATCATCACCACGGTCTCGGGCTCCGACGCCGCGAACTCACCGCGGTACGTCTGCGACCACTTCGCTCCGCTCGAGCCGTTGCAGGCGTTCCAGTTCGTCGGGTAGTTGCGATTAAGATCAACACCAAAACCACCACGCAGGTTCTTTCTCCACATCGAGTCCTTGGTCCAGACGTGGTGATTCCCATCGACGTTGAGCATCGGCAGCACCCAGATCGCTGAGCCCTCAACCCAACGACGTACCTGTGCATCAGACTCGTAGCGCGTGACGAGGTACTCGATCATGTCCATCGTCACTTCCGGAGTCATGATCTCGCGAGCGTGGTGCATGCTGTTGAAGAACAGCACCGGCTCATCCAGTTCATCCGTCTGAACGTTGTCAGAAATTTTCAGCGCCCAGATCGGCCGCTTCTCGAAGGACTCACCAATTTTTTTGAGCTGAACCAGGTCCGGATAACGGCGAGCGATATCTGCCATGCGATCCGAGACCTTCTGGGGATTCATGTACTCCGGGTCGGGGCCCCTAAGGATTGACTGGGGAAAGGTGAACACGAGGTGGGCACTCGCAGCGCGCAGAAGATCGAGCTCAGCTTGGCTTACAAAAGCTTCGATCTCGTTTTTCCGGACATCAACTCCCATGACATCGATGTCGTGCTGGCGTAAGAGCTCGCGCGTGTTCGCATCGGCCGTGAATCGCACGATAAATCGACTCGTCGATTCCTCGTGGGCACGAGCGACGCCGATGGCGAGCACGGCGATGAGAAGCGCCAGCCCAGTTCTGAAATTCATTGCTCCGTCCTTGGTTCAAATGATTTCTACTAGTGCACCAGGGATCGGTGTTCGAGTCAAAGAGGTTTGCGGGAGTGAGAGGAAATGTAAGCCAAGAGAAGTGGAGCTAAATACTAGGAGACCGCCTGCACCGGGGCCCTGTCCGGGTACAGGCGATTGAGCTCGTTAATGTAAACCTGCGCCTTGTCCTTGAGGCCCTCGCGCATCATCGCATCGACCATGACCTTGAGGCAGTTGTAGTCACGGATGTTCTTGTTGTAGATCTCGATCCCGCGCTGGATCGCAGCCCCGGAATCCGTCTTCGAAGCATAGAACTTAATGAGATAGTCGCTCACGAGGTAATCCTCGCCATCCATCGATCCCGCCGGAAAGCGCGAAAGATACTTCTCCGCATCCTCGGAGCGGCGGTTCTCGACTAACGTTGAGACGATGGCCCGGAGGAACTTGGAGAACTCCGAGCACGACACGGCGACCTTTTCAAACAGAGCGTTCGCCCGCGGAACTTGCCCCTCGAGGAGAAACCACTTGCCGGCCACATAGAGACCAGAACCGATGTAGTTGATGAGCTCCGAGTTACGTTCGTCGAGCTGCGTGAAGATCTCGTAGTAGCTCTCCATGTCTTCGTAGTTCTTGGTCACGATCGCAAGCCGGATGATCTGCGTTAAGCGATCCGGGTTGGCGGGGAAGTACTTCGCGACCTTCTTTACCACCTGGTAGGCTTCGACGTATTTCTTGTCCCGCATGAAGATCTCGTAGAGGCCCACGAGACACTTGAAGTGGATCGAGTTGTACGAGAGACCCTTGTTGTACTTACCGACCGCTTGCTGTTGCTCGGACATCAGGTACTGCGTCTGGCCCATGTAGAAGAGTGCGAGCGAGGGCCGCGGGTGCAGTGGCAAGGCGGCCTCGAACAGCGCTAGCGCAGAACGGTAGTCGCCCGCCGCGAGCTGCTCTTTGCCTTCTTCGATCTTCACGACGTAGGCCGACGGCTGGATCTTCGCCGAAATCGTCGAGACGAGGTTCTCTTGGATCGACTGCAGCGTGTAGGGCTTGATGATGAAGCTATCGACGTCTTCCTCGGCGGCCTTCGCGACGGCCGTTTGCGAGATGTTTGACGTTACGAGGATGAGACAAAGTTTTTTGTTTTCCGGGTTGATCGACGAGCGGACCATTTTGAAGAGATCGAAACCAGAACCACCGGTAACGAAGTAGTCCGAGAGCACGAGGCCGACGTTTGTGGTCTTAAGGATCGACTCCGCTTCGACCATCGATCCCGCGGTGTGGATCAAGTGGCGCTTGGTTCCGAGGTCCACCATGACTTTCAGTAGCCGGTTACGGGACGTGCTGTTCTTATCCACGATAAGAACAGCGTGCTCCGTTAGGTAATCGATGACTACTTGCTTTTTATCCACGTCACTTCCCCGAACTTACGAGTAAAAAACGGTTGATGCTCTTCTGTCGTTTTTCCAAGGAGTCAATCAACTGCTGCCACCGATCCCGATCGCGGCCAAGGATTTTAACTCTTAAATTCTCGCTAGTTTTGCCGTTTAGATCAATGCGAACCGCAAAACGGCTGAGACCCGCATCTGGAACAAAAACACTCAGGGAAAAGATCTCCCCCTGTACCGTACTTTCATCACCTTGAAGAGCAAACCCGTCTGCCAAAAATTCCGAAGCTTCGACTTGCCACATACTTGTGCCATTCTGGAGCATTAAACGAATTTCACTTTGGCTCCGAGTCTCGTTAAGCCGCTCGATGTGTTTCTTGGCGTCGTAGAGGAAAGACCCGATCTCTTGCGACATTTTCTCAGCGTCCACCGGTAGCCTGAAGAAACGAAGAACCCCAAAAATTGAGAGAAGCTTGGCCGCAGAAGCTTCGCTCTCACCATAGGCAAATAGCATGGGAGCATTCTTCGACAAGAGACTTTCCCGAGGAATCGCAACTACGTCTCCGGAGTTCTTTAGGACGGATGCATTCGTCAGAATGATGTCGATGTCCCAGCGATGCTGAAGAGCAATCGCCGTTACCACATCCGAGGCGTGAGATACGTTGCCGCCCTCGATCTTAAGTTTCTTCACGAGGTCGCTCGCGAAGTTTCGATCGCTCTCGATGATGAGAATATTATGACCTGCGAACTTCATGCTAATACCCCTTCGCCGCTTTCAGGAACGAGTGGATATGCTGCTGGCGCAACTGGTAGAGCAGCATAAATTGCTCAAAGATCTTCAGTTGCGTAGCTTCAATCTTAATGGTGCAGAACGCTTCACCTTCGTCGTTCGCGTCGGACTCAAGGCAGACACCGTTAACTTGGATTCGTTTGGTCCGCTCCATGTACTCGAAGGTCATCGTGAGTTCGATGGCTTCCCCCGCAACGAGCGGATTCCCGTGCATGTGAATGATCGCCGTGTCCTCGAAAAAATCATCCAGCTGGATGATTCGCTCAACACCGGGCTCGCTCTTCTTCCGGAGGATCACGACAACCTTCGCTTCGGCTGCGACGACCGGTTTACCATCCTCACCAATTGGTGCCGTGCCGGCCAGAGACGGTACCGCGGCTTTTGCTTTTGCCTCGACCGACGAGCGCTCAGACTCCTCACCCTCTGCGGGAGACTTCACGAGGTGCGGCTTCACCCTGGCACGTGAAGTCCCATCCTGAGCTCTCTCGCTGGCTTCTCCACGTGGACGAATCTCTTCTTGCGGGTCTTCGGCATTCCCGTCAGGCAAAAGATCCGCAATCGAGCGCATCTTCTTCTCACGGCTCTGCTCTGAAACCTTATTAAACTCCTCCCGACTTTGATTTAGGTCCTCGTCCGCGTTACCATCCGGAAGAAGGTCCGCAATCGAGCGGGCGCGCTTCTCCCGTGGATCACTCGAGCGCTTAGCTTCTCCGTCGCGCCGCTCATCTTGTTCCTCGGCTTCATCGCGATCTTCGCCAGAAGTCTTGCCCACGCGAGCGATCTTTGCTTTCTTTCGATACATTTCGTCTGACGTACCAGACGACTCATCCTCCAGCTCGTCATGCCCATCTTCTTGATCAAACGCAGATTTCTCAGAACGCTGGGACTTTACGAGTCTCTTTCGCTCAAGGCCCGGCATCTGCTTTGAATCATCATCTGCGTCGATT